>DAONFX010000136.1:0-1889 GCA_035403825.1 Anaerolineaceae bacterium | reverse complement strand
CGCTGGAAGACCTGCATGGCGCGCTGCGCGACCCCGCGGATTTCCATGAGCCGCTTTCGCGCATGGTCATCCTGGAGAACACCCAAAACGCCTGCGGGGGCATCCCGCTGAGCGCGGAATACACGGACAGCGTGGCTGCTTTCGCAAGGCTGCACGGATTGGTTTTGCACATCGACGGCGCGCGTATCTTTAATGCCGCTGTGGCGCTGGGGGTGCCAGCGGCAGAGCTGGTTCGGTCCGCCGATTCCATCACCTTTTGCCTGAGCAAAGGTTTATGCGCGCCGGTTGGCTCAGTCTTGTGCAGCAGCCGGGAAACGATTAGCAAAGCCCGACGCCTGCGCAAAATGCTGGGTGGGGGCATGCGCCAGGCCGGCATTCTGGCAGCCGCGGGTTTGGTATCCCTGGACCACATGATTGAGCGCCTGGCGGAGGACCATCAAAGGGCGCGCGAACTGGCAGACGCGCTGAGGGCAGTTCCGGGGCTGCGTATAGATAAAGGAACGCCTTACACAAATATGGTCTACCTGGCTCTGGAACCTGAGGTACGCCAGGATGCCGCTGAAATCGTGTCGCTCCTGGCAGAGCAAGGGGTGTTGATTGGGGCTACCGGTGCACGGACATTCCGCCTGGTGACGCATCACGATGTGGATGACGAAGCGCTGAAAGCCTGCATAAGGGGATTTTCGCGGGTGATAAACCGCCAGAATTAACTCCAAATTCTACCGACCGGCAAGAAAGGTGGCATAATCATTGCAATTCCTCAGCTTGACTAACGAAAGGGCTGCCTGGCCGGCATGATGAAAAAAAACAAAAAAACCCGAATGATTTTCCTGTTTTTTTGCGTGGTCCTCGCTGCTGGAGCGCCTCTGGCTCCTGCTTCGGCGGGGAGTAATTCCCAGAGCGCGGAAGGCGGCGTTGTTATCTATCTGCCCATCCTGTTCAGGGCGCCGGACCCGCCTTCCATCCAATCCATGTCCATCGGTCCGGACGGGGGCACATTCACAGCCGTCGCGGTAGACCCGGGCAATCCCTCCATTTTGTATCTCGGCACTTACGGCGCGGGCGTCTACCGCAGCACCGACCAGGGCGTCAGCTGGATTCAGCGCATCAACGGGCTGGGAAACACTTTCATCCAATCGCTGGCTGTTGACCCGCAAAACGGGAATGTGCTTTACGCCGGAACCTATACCGGCGGCGTGTACAAAAGCACCGATGCGGGTGCCAACTGGTTTGCCTCGAACGGCAGCCTGACCGATCCGATTGTAGTTTACGACCTGGAGATTGACCCGCAAAACCCGTCCATGGTCTACTTTGCCGGCAGGATAAAGAACACCCTGATTGGCGTGGTTTATCAGAGCTGGAACGGCGGCCTGGATTGGAACCTGCTGCTGCGCGGTGACCAGTTCAATACCGACGACTACTTCTATGACATTGACGTAGACCCGACCAACAGCGGTGTGCTGTACCTGGCGGCGCACGAGCACGGCTTTTATAAGAGCGTGAATGGCGGCGCAAGTTTCAGCGCGATTAACAGCGGCGTTTCCGACCTCAGCGCGCGCAGTATGGCGCTCGACAGTGGCAACCCCTCCTTGATTTTTGGCGGTGTCTGGCACGGCGAGGGCGTCTACAGAAGCACCTCCGGCGGAACGAGCTGGTCGAGGGTCAGCAGCGGTTTGCCAACTGACGTGGAAGTCTACCGCTTGTATTTGGACCAATCTGTAAGCGGGACCAAACCCGTGTTTGCCTGTACATACGAGAACGGACTGTACCGCTCCAGCAACAACGGCAGCAGTTGGGGCAGCGCGGGGTTGAGCGGTCAGTTCCTGTACGATTTCACCATCGCGCCCGGTTCCCCGCAAAACTGGTACGCCGGCTTGAGTTACCGCGGA
>DAONFX010000135.1:0-2037 GCA_035403825.1 Anaerolineaceae bacterium | reverse complement strand
GACCCCTTGCCAACGCTTCACACCAACGCTCCGACTTCCAAAAGCAGCGGACCAGAGACTTTCTCCGCCCCAGATGCGCCGGCGGAAGGGAGTGCCGGGAAACCCCGACCGCGGTTCCAGCCGCCGCTCTGCGCATCACAACTATCGATTTACGCGCGGATTGACTATAATTCCCACAGGAGAAACAGAATATGACCTCGCTCACCCCCGCTTATCCCAAACAATTCACCTTCTATCACCCCATCGCTGTGCGCTATGCCGACCTGGACACGCACCGCCACGTGAACAACATTTCCGTGCTGGAGTATGTCGAAACCGCCCGCACCGCCTACTATCAAGCCTCCGGCATCTGGGACGGCGTGACCGTGGAGAACATGGGCATGGTGGTCGTCTCGGTAAAATGCGACTATCTGGAATCCATATGCTTTGACCAAAGCGTGCGCGTGGGCCTCACCCTGGACAGCATCGGCACCAAAAGCCTGCGCTTCCGCTTTCAGGTGGAAGACGGCGAGGGGACGCGGGCCTTCGCGCGGGGAGATGTGGTGATGGTGTCGTACGACCATTTCGAAGGTCATTCACGGCCAGTTTCCGCCGAATGGCGGCATAAACTGGCTGCTTTTGAAAACAGAGAGGACTTTTTGGCATGAACCCGAGCTTACCTGCACTGAACTACGCTTTCCTGGAAGACTTTCTGGTGCGCCTGTTGAACACGCCCAGCCCCACCGGCTACGCCGCGCGGGCAGTGGAGTTGACGCGCCAGACGTTAGCGGAATTCCCGCAATTAAGCCTGCGCGTGACCAAAAAAGGCGCCCTGCTGGCAGTGCTCCCAGGCGCGGACGCCCAGCCAGAGCCCAGCCGCGCGCTGACCGGGCATGTGGATACGCTCGGCGGCATGGTGCGCGTGATTAAACCCAGCGGGCGCCTGGAACTGACCAGCATCGGCGGCTTCGCGTGGAACGCGGTGGAGGGCGAGGGCGTTTGGGTGCATACCCAAAGCGGCGTGCTCGTGCGCGGCAGCCTGCTGCCCAATCACGCCTCCGTGCATGTCTACAGCGACGTGAAAGACCAGAAACGCAGCCCGGACACGATGGAAGTGCGCCTGGACGCGCGCACCAGCAGCGCCGAGGAAACCCGCGCGCTCGGTATCCAGGTGGGCGATTTTGTTTCCTTTGACCCGCGCGTGGAGCTGACTAACGGCTTTGTGCGCTCGCGCCACCTGGACGACAAGGCTTGCGCGGCCTGCATGGCGGCGGCCATCCAGGCGCTGTGCGCTGCAGGCCTCGAACCCGCCCGCAGTACCTGCTTCCTGTTCAGCAATTTTGAGGAAGTCGGGCACGGCGGCGCGGCGGATATCCCCGCCAGCGTGGAAGAATTGGTGGCAGTGGATATGGCGGCCATGGGCGAAGGTCAGGCTTCGGACGAATTTCATGCTACGCTGTGCGTCAAGGACAGCGGCGGACCCTACCACAACGGCCTGAGCAACAGGCTGCGCGCGCTGGCGGAAAACTATGTCATCCCTTACAAAGTGGATATCTACCCCAATTACGGCTCGGACGCTACCGCTTACTGGCACGCGGGCGGCGCCGCGGCTGCCGCGCTCATCGGCCCAGGAGTGGATGCCTCGCACCATTACGAGCGCACGCACCGCGAGGCGCTGGAAGCCACAACCAACTGGATCCTGGCGTATCTGCTCTCGGAATGAAGCTCTGAGGGGTTAGCGCAATAAAATCGGGAGGTAACTGCTGTAAGGGGTCGTTGGGGGCGGCTCGGGCACCAGGACGCTTTGCGCGGCAGCCAAGCCCGGCGTGCCGTCCGCCAGGAAGGCCTGCGCGAAGACCCGATGCCAACCGGGCTCCAGCCCGCTGAAGTCCAGTCGGGAGTGCAGCTGCTCCTGTGGGCTGTCAAAAGCGCCGTCCTGGGTTGGCAGCGCGTGCAGAACCGCGCCGGGTTCCCAGGGAGGCAGGTCAAAACTGTAGACCGCGGAAGCCACCGGCGGCACGTTGGGGTCGGGGTCCTTCAGCAGGTTCATGGCGGCTG
>DAONFX010000134.1:0-2233 GCA_035403825.1 Anaerolineaceae bacterium | reverse complement strand
TTCCGCCCGCAGCAAGCGCACCGCCTCCGAGAGCAAGCGGGTGTAAAGCTGGAAGCCCACCGCGGCAATATAGCCGGACTGGCGTGTGCCAAGCAGGTCGCCCGCGCCGCGCATTTCCAGGTCGCGCATGGCGATGGCGTAACCCGCGCCAAGCTGGGAATTATCCGCCAAAACCTCCAGGCGTTCCTGGCCTTCGGGCGTAGGTTGGTGGCGCGAGCTGCGGAACAGGTACGCGAACGCGCGCTGCGCGCCGCGCCCCACCCTGCCGCGCAGCTGGTAGAGCTGCGCCAGCCCAAAGGTGTCTGCCCGGTCAATGATCAGGGTATTCGCGTTTGGGATGTCCAGGCCGGACTCGATGATGGAGGTGCACAGCAGGATGTCGAACTGACCTGAGGTAAAGGCGTGCATCACGTCCGCCAGCTGTCCCTCATCCATCTGCCCGTGCGCGATGCCGATGGTAGCTTCCGGTACGAGATTCTGCAGGTGGTTATACACCGCCGGGATAGACTGTACGCGGTTATGCACAAAAAACACCTGCCCGCCGCGGTCCAGCTCACGGATGACCGCTTCGCGCACCAGTTTCGGGTCGTACGGTCCGATGTGGGTGATAATGGGCAGCCGTTCTTCGGGCGGTGAGTTGATGTTCGAAATGTCGCGCACACCGGTCAGCGCCATGTAGAGCGTGCGCGGGATGGGCGTGGCGGTCAGGGTAAGCACATCCACGGAATTGCGCAGCCGCTTGAGATGTTCCTTATGCGAGACGCCGAAGCGCTGCTCCTCATCGATGATGACCAGTCCCAAATCGTTGAAGGCCACATCCCCGGAAATCAGGCGGTGCGTGCCGATGACAATGTCCACCTGTTTCTTTGCCAGGCGTTTGATAATATCGGTCTGTTCTTTCTGGCTGCGGAAGCGCGAAAGCATCTCCACGCTGACCGGAAAGGTCGCCAGCCGTTCGCGGAAGGTATCATAGTGCTGCTGCGCCAGGACGGTGGTCGGCACCAGGACTGCCACCTGCTTGCCGTCCGCCACCGCCTTGAATGCCGCCCGCAGCGCCACTTCCGTCTTGCCGTAGCCCACATCGCCGCACAGCAGCCGGTCCATAGGGCGCGGGGATTCCATATCAGCTTTGACCTGTTCGATGGCTTTCAGTTGGTCGGGGGTCTCAATATACGGAAAGCTGGCTTCCAGCTCACGCTGCCAGTCGCTGTCCGGATTGAAGCGGTAGCCTTCAGCCACCTGCCTTTTGGCGTACAGCTCCAGAAGCTCGGCGGCAACTTCCTGAACAGCCCGCCGTACGCGCTGTTTGGTTTGCGTCCACTCCGGGCTGCCCAGGCGGCTGATGCTCGGGGGGCCGCCTTCCCCGCCGATATAGCGCGACAGGCGGTCCGCCTGATGAATGGGGACGTAGAGGATGTCGTTGTCCTTGTACTGGATGGTCAGGTATTCGCGCTGCACGCCGTCGATGGTGGGGCTGAGCAGACCGACGAACTGCCCGATGCCGTGGTCCACATGCACGACCCAATCCCCGGGCTTCAGGTCGCCGAAGACCAGTTCAGGCGCCTCGGAGGCGACCGGTGCGCGCCGGCGTACTTGCGGGCGGCTCCATCCAAAAATTTCGCTGTCGGTCAGCAGGTTGTGGACCGCGCGTCCGTCTCGCTGCAAAACCCACCCGCCTGAGAGCGAGCCTTCCAAAAAGTGCGCGTCTGCTTCCGTGGGCGAGCGCTCCGGGCTGCTTTCCATCCAAAGCTGGCGCAGGCGGGCAGCCTGGCGGGAAACGACCGTCCAGGCCTGACCCTCGCGAGAGATATTGGTCAGGTGAGCTTGAAAATCCTTCAGCCGACCCGCGAAGCGCGGCCCGGGTTCGAAGGCGGCTGCCAAAGGCGTGCCCCATACCGCGTTGGTGTGCCCCAGCTCCAACACCTGCCGATGCGCGAAGCTGTCCTCGATTTCCGACCAGGTGAGGTAAGGCAGCGGGAAATCCGCTGGCAGTTCTTTCTGTTCCACAAGCGCCGTGAACCGCGCGTTAGATTCTTCTTCAATGTCGTTGACAGCGGCAGTGATGAATTCCTCCCCGTCCAGCAAAATCAGCGCGCTCTCCGGCAGGTAATCCATCAGGCTGGAGGGGAATTGGTAAATTTCAGGCAGATGAAATTCGCCCGGATTGCCCGGCGCGATGCCCGCTTTTTCAGCGGACGCGGGCATTGCCTCTGAAGCAGGGAAAATCACGGTT
>DAONFX010000133.1:0-2278 GCA_035403825.1 Anaerolineaceae bacterium | reverse complement strand
CACGGCTTTATCCTCCCCCAGGTTGAGCGTCACGGGCAAACCGCTTTCGTCCACGCTGGCCAAGGGTGAGAATGCCAGCGAACCCAGCGGCAGCACAATTTCGGTGCCCAACTTGATGCGTGCGAACGGATCCGGGGTGGCAGTGGGCGGCGGGGGAAGCGTCTGACCCGCGGGCGGAAGGTAGAGCGGCTGGTCCTCGCGCGGGAGAGCCGGCGAGGGGAAATTGCAGCTGGTGAGCAGCAGGAGTGGCAGCAGCACAACCGCAAGCAAACGCTTTTTCATGGCTGGGGCGCGCCTTCAGAGAGGGAAAGCAAATGGAAGTCCGCCAAAATCGCGCGGAAGGTAGGCAGGAACCCGTCCCAAGCGCTGCGTTCAGCGCTGCCGAGGAAGGCCAGCGCGTAACCGGGCACGGCCACCATCACCAGCCGGCCGGTCAGGTAGCTCTCTTCGAACGGCTTCGCGTAGTCGAACAGCAAGGCAGGGGCTTTGTCCACTTTGGTTTCGCCCTGGTTGATGACCTCGTAAGTGTCGTCGAGATACGCTTCCAGGAAGGGCTGGAATAATTCGGTTGCTTCCTCAACGTGCAAGGCAGGATCCACAGTGTTGGTGAGGGCAGAGAAAACCAGGACGCGCAATTCCGATTCGGTGCCGCTGTAGTCCGGAGGGGTGAGCGTGAGCAGGCTGCCGTCGGGGGCGCTCTCCGCCAGCCAGCCTTTGGGGATGGAGAGGGTAAAGCGGCCGCCCGGGTCCTGATACGTTTCGAGGGGGAGGGCTTCGCCTGCGTCTGGCGTGCAGGCAGCGCAAAGAAGGCATACCAGGAGGAGAAATGGAAAGGCGCGAAAACGGCGGGAAGGGCGTGCCATGCGTTGATTCTATCGCAAAACCAGGAGAACGCGCAGGCGCGCATAGGTATCGGGGGCTTTTGTGGATGCGGGCGGGGATTGGTTATAATCCTGGGTATGCGAACTATTCAGGCGGATGAGGTAATTTACAGCAAACGGAAAACCATCGCTGTGACCGTTTTCCCGGATGGGAAGGTAGTGGTCCGGGCACCCTTACATGCCAGCCAGGTTGTGGTGGAGCGCTTTTTGCGCGATAAGGCCGGGTGGATTCGGTCCGCGCAGGAACAAATGCGGAACGCGCCTCCGCGAGCGCCGGCGCAGCGCTTTGAGGATGGCGAACTGCTGTGGTACCTGGGGGAGCAGTACCCGCTGGAGCTGCGCGAGAAGGTGCCCGGTGGGCTGGCTTTTGTGAAGGGTAAGGGCTTTTTGCTGGAGCGGGCTCAGAAGCCGCGCGCTGAAGCGCTGTTGAGGGCCTTCTATAAACGCGAACTGCGGGCGCGGGTGGAGGAGCTGGTGCGTATCTATTCCGCGCGGGGTGCTTTCAGACCCGGGGCGCTGCGGATTAGCAGCGCGCGCACGCGCTGGGGCTCGTGCAGCCAGGCGAATGTGCTCAGTTTTTCGTTCCGGTTGGCGCTGACGCCGCCGGCATGTGTTGAATACGTGGTGGTGCATGAGTTAGCGCACACGCGCGAGCACAACCACTCCGCGCGCTTTTGGCAGCTGGTGGCGCGGACGCTGCCGGAGTATAAGCAGCCGCGCGACTGGCTGAAGAAGAACGGCGCGCTGCTGCCGCCGATTGGCTGAGGGGCAGAGCCAGGGTTGTCCACACCGGTGCGTGGGGGCTGCTGTCACCGGTAACGCGGGTGTTCATCATTAGAGAGTAAAACTTTGTCATCCTGAGGGTACCGAAGGATCTGGTTTTGCTGACAGGGAAATTCTTCGCTTTGCTCAGAATGGCATGCTCTGCCGTGCGTACAGGTCCTTTGTTGTCCTGAGGGCACAGAAGGATCTCGGTTTACTGGTGTAAGGGTTCTTCGCATCGCTCAGAATTGCAAGCACATATTTACAGGCGGATTGCCACGCCCCCTGGTTGGGTTTTCTGCCTGTTGTGTAGTGCTGGCAGCGGGGGCTCGCAAGGACAAAATGTTTATCATCCTGAGGGCACCGAAGGATCTTACTGTTCAGTTTGTAGGTTGGGTGCAGCGGCGCAGGAGCGGAACCCAACGCCGGCTGCACAAAGCCGCCGGCCAAGCTTGTCGGGTTGCGCTGCCGCTCCACCCGACCTACGACTCGTTGGGTGCGGAGTAGCGGCCAGCAGAAGAATTTCCTTATGGAGACCAGGATGTCAACAAACTCTTATGGTTTGGAGACTATGCAAGAACAGTTTGTAGGTTGGGTGCAGCGGCGCAGGAGCGGAACCCAACGCCGGCTGCACA
>DAONFX010000132.1:0-2305 GCA_035403825.1 Anaerolineaceae bacterium | reverse complement strand
GCCAGCGAGGCCAGGCGCGCTTGGCTGCACGACCTGATTGATGGCTTTACCCCTGAACAGCAGGCCGCCCTGCAGCCAGCTTTCAAGATCTTGCTCGAAGGTATGAACAAAGTTTTCACCCAAACCAACAACTCATAATTTTCACGAAGCGGACCATTTTATGAAACGACTCTTACCTTATATCAAACCTTACTGGCTGCTCATTGTTCTGGCTTTGGGCTTGCTGTATGTGATGGCAAGCACCAACCTGGCTCTGCCGGATTACCTCTCTCAGATTATCAACATCGGCATCCAGCAAAACGGCGTCGATACGACTATCCCGGAAACTATCCGCGCGTCTTCTCTTGACAAAATCGCGCTGTTCCAATCCGAACAGGAGCGCGCTGAGACTTTGGCTGCTTATGAGCGGATTGAGCCCGGCACGTCGGAATCCGCGGCATTGGTTCCCTATTATCCCGGGGCTTCTCTGCAGCCAGTCTACAAGCTCAAGCCCCTGGATGCATCTGCGACGGCTTCGCTTGAAAAAGCGTTGACCAAGCCGCTGGTCATCCTGTACGGCTTTCAGATGATAGAACAGAACCCGGAACAAGCCTCCAGCCTGGTGGGACCGGAGCTGGCGGAAAAACTGAAATCCTTGCCGGCAGGCACCGACCCGCTCAGCTTATTTACGCAACTGCCGGAAGCACAGGTCGAGCAGATCAAAGCAGCCCTCATGCAGCACCTGGACAGCCTGGAAGGCACTATTCTGCGGCAGATGGCTGTGCGCGCCGTCGGTAATGAATACTCTACGTTGGGCGTTAACCTGCAAAAGAACCAAACCAACTACATCCTGCGCATTGGCGGCCGTATGATTTTGATGGCCTTGCTGGCGGTTGTGACCTCCATCATGGTCAGTTATCTTGCCTCGCGCACATCGGCCGGCGTTGCCAGAGATATTCGCGCGGCAGTCTTTGAAAAAGTTTCCAATTTTTCCAGCGCCGAATTTGACAACTTTTCTGCCTCAACTCTAATCACACGCACGACCAATGACGTCAGCCAGGTGCAACAGGTGATTTTTATGGTCATCCGCATGGCTTTCATCGCTCCGATAATGGGTATCGGCGGGGTGATCCGCGCCATTGATAAAAGTCCGAATATGTGGTGGTTAATCGCACTGGCGGTAGGCATTTTGATCATGTTCATCATGCTTGCTTTCACGCTCGCGCTCCCAAAGTTCAAGATTATGCAGAAGCTGGTAGACCGCATGAACCTGGTTATCCGCGAGAATCTCTCCGGTCTTATGGTGGTGCGCGCTTTCAACAAACAGGATTTTGAAGAACAGCGTTTTGATAAAGCTAACCAGGAATTAACCAGCACCACCCGCTTCGTTGGCAGGGTGTTGACCGCTATGTTCCCGCTCATCAGCCTGATTATGACCGGTCTCAGCGTGGCAATCATCTGGGTCGGCGCACGCGAAGTGGCAGCGTCCACCCTGCAGGTTGGCAACCTGATTGCCTTCATGCAATACGCCACCCAGATTATGTTCTCCTTCTTAACCCTTTCCATGTTGTTCATCTTCATACCGCGCGCGGCAATTTCCGGGGACCGCATTGCTGATGTGCTTGAGACACCGATTTTCATCCAAGACCCCGCTGAACCTAAAAAACTCCCGGAACCGGTGCAGGGCAAGGTGGAATTCCTGAATGTGGATTTCCGCTACCCCGACGCGGAGGTGGATGTTTTGCACGACATCAGCTTTACCGCCCTGCCCGGGCAGGTGACATCCCTGATTGGTTCCACCGGCAGTGGCAAGTCCACGGTTGTGAACCTCATCCCGCGCTTCTTTGAGGTCAGCAAAGGCAGCATCCAGATAGACGGCGTGGATATCCGCAGCCTGAACCAGCACGACTTGCGCGAGCGGATTGGTTTTGTGCCGCAGAAAGGGCTGCTTTTCAGCGGGACAATCGACAGTAATATGCGCATCGGCAAGCCCAACGTGGATCCGGAAGCGGTACGGGAAGCCATTGAGACCGCCCAGGCAGCTGATTTTGTGTTTGGCAAGCCCGAAGGCGTAGATGCCGAAGTTGCTCAGGGAGGCACGAATTTCTCGGGTGGTCAAAAGCAAAGGCTCTCAATCGCCCGCGCGCTCGTGAAAAAGCCGCCAATCTACATTTTTGACGACAGTTTTTCCGCCCTGGACTTTAAGACCGACGCCACGCTGCGCCAGGCCCTGAAAAAGAAGGTTGGCAACAGCACAGTACTGATTGTGACGCAACGCGTCGCAACAGCCAAAAATTCCGACCAAATTCTGGTTTTGGATAACGGC
>DAONFX010000131.1:0-2377 GCA_035403825.1 Anaerolineaceae bacterium | reverse complement strand
CTCCCGGACGGACATTTCGCTTGCCTTTTTGGTGGGGTTCATGGTGTTTTGCTCCTGTTTATTCGTTTGTATTCACTGCTCCCCCTACTTAATCAGCGGCACAATCAGCAGCGAGGCCATGCCAATCAGCTTCATGAAGATCAGCGTGGACGGGCCGGCCACATCTTTGAGCGAATCCCCGACGGTATCGCCAATCACCGCGGCAATGTGCTCCGGCGTCCCGCGCGAGTGCTCCAGGTTCTCAATCATCTTCTTGGCGTTGTCAAATGCGGTGCCGGTGTTATTGAAAAAAGGCCCCAACAGCGCCGAGCACGCCACCGAACCAACCAAAACCGCCCCGAGCGCGTTCATTCCAAACGCGAACCCAATCCCAATCGGCACCAGGATGCTGATAGCGCTGGGCAAAATCATCTCGTGCAGCGCGTTGCTGGTGGCAATATCGATGCATTGGGAGTAATTCGGCTTCGCCAGCCCCTTCAGAATGTCCGGGTTCTGCTGGAATTGATCGCGCACCGCGTCCACCATGGATTCCGCGGTTTTGGCAGTGGAACCAATGACCAGCGAGGAAATCAGGAAGGGCAGGCATACCCCGATGAAAAGGAAACTCAGGTTGAAGGGCGTGGTCACGTCAATCGCGTCGATGCCCGCCAGTTTGTAAAAGGTCAGGAAAATGACAAACGCGGTGATTGTGCCGGAGATCATCGCGTAGGCTTTGGTGACGGCTTTCATCGTGTTTCCGACCGAGTCGAGATGGGAAAGTTTGTCGATGACATGCTGCGGAGCACGTGACATGCCGGCAATGCCAGCAGCGTTATCCACTATCGGACCAAAAGCGTCGGCTGCCATGATAAAGGTAATCAGCAGGTCGGTGCCGATATTGACTGCCACCAGTGCCAGCAGGCTGTTTCCTGAAAGGGTATATACCCCGATGACCACGCCCATCAGAACGATGACCGGCAGGACGGGGCTTTGCAGGCCGTACGAGATGCCGGTGATGAGGTTCAGCGCCGCGCCGCGGTTGGAGGCCTTGGCGATGTTGCGCACGGGTTTGCCCTCCATGCCGGCATAATAACGTGTGCTAAGCGAAGCAACCGTGGTAATCAGCACACCCAGGGTCGCCGCAATCCCGATTATCCAGTCATTAAGCAGCAGCATGGACATGCCGAGCGCGCCGATGATGCTGAGCACCGAGCTGACAAACAGGCCGACGTTGAACTGGGTGGAGGGATTCATGCCCGGTTTCCACTCGCGGCTGGCAAAGATGCCGGCAGCCGAGGCAAAAACGCCTACACTCTGCAGCAGGAAGGGGAAAAAGATAGCGGTGGGTCCGTAAACCGAGGCCATCGCAACCGCCACAATCGAACCGGTCACCAGGTCATCGCTGAAAGTTTGGAACAGGTCCGCGCCGCGGCCGGCGCAGTCGCCCACGTTATCGCCTACCAGGTCCGCGATGACCGCCGCGTTGCGGGGGTCGTCCTCAGGGATATTCTCTTCAATCTTCCCCACCAGGTCCGCGCCAATATCCGCGGATTTGGTGAAAATGCCGCCGCCAATCTGGGCAAAGAGCGCCGCCAACCCGCCGCCGAAGGCAAAGCCAATCAGCGCGTTCGGATCCCGGAAGATGCTGAAGAGCACAGAAAGCACAATCAAACTCAGTCCTGTGATGCACAAACCCATCACGGAGCCGCCGAACAAAGCAGTCCGGAAGGGCTCGCGTTTGCCTTCCCGGGCGATATCCGCAGTCTGCAGGTTGGTGCGCACGCTCACGCTCATTCCGATGTACGAAGCCATTAGCGAGGTCAGTACGCCAAAAACCGCGGTAAGGGCTGCCTTCCAATCCAATATCCAAAACAGCAAGGCGGCAAAGAAAGGAGTGACCAGGAGAATGGTTTTTATCTGTCTTCGCAAGTAAGTTCTGGCGCCAGTGCGGATATCCGTCGCGACTTCCACCATTTCCTGCGTTGAAACCGGCCGTAAGGTGATACGCAGGATGAAATACGCCGCCAAAGCAATCCCAAGTAGCCCGGAAACCAGTGAAACGGTGTAAAGCTGCATTTCCAGCGTAAAGATGAGTACAATGCTGGTGATGAGGACGGTGAGGCCGAGATAAAACCAGCGGTTTTTAAGAATGGCGGCAGCGCCGTTCTGGAGAAAATTTCTGTTTTTCGTTCGAGCAATAGACTGCATAGGTAACCGGCTGCCTTCTTGGGGGGTATGGAATTTTGGAGTGGATGGAATTCTGTTATGGTGGGATTATGGGTTTTAGGACAGCAATCCCAAGCCTGTCCACTAGAGTGCAAAGGTTGGTTACAGGAAGAGAATTATACATCCAAGCCGCCTTTCCGCAAGAAACCAGCGCTCCAAATGGAAGAGCAAC
>DAONFX010000130.1:0-2666 GCA_035403825.1 Anaerolineaceae bacterium | reverse complement strand
GCCGCCATTGCGCTTACGCCGCTGCCGGTCATCGATTTCGTCCCGCTGCTTGCCAACCAGGTGGGCATGGTGCTGACCATCGCGCGCATTTACCAATACAAAATCACCCCGGAGCGTGCCAAAGAGCTTATCGGCACTTTCGGTCTGGGCTTAATCGGGCGGACGCTCTTCCAGCAACTTTCCAAAGCTGGCGGCGTGCCGGGCTGGCTGCTTTCCTCCGCTATTGCGACCTCCATGACGGTTGTGATGGGGTATGCCTCCATTCAATGGTTCGACAAAGGCGAGAAAGTCAGCCAGGAGAAGCTGAGAGCCTTGAGCAAGAAACTGACCGAGACCACTCTTGCCCGGCTAAAGCTCAGCTTCCGGCGCAAACCCTCCAAGCAGAAGATGGAAGAAACGATTCACACGCTGCTGAGCCACGAGCCGGCAGCCTTCGGCCAGAGCCCGGCAGCGTTCAGCCCGGTCTTGGGAGAGCAAAGGCCGGCGGACAGACGCGAGGAAGCCTCCTGAGTGAGTTCCGAGAATTTGGGCATCACACCGTAAAATCAAACCACCCGCGATGCGGGTGGTTTTTGTTTCCCTCGTGGCGCGAAGCCGACTGTCTTAAGGCGCAAAAAAAGCTCCCCACCTGGCGGGGAGCTCGTTTTGCACTTGATTCTCAACCTAAATCAGCCCGACTTCCTTCCCAACTTTGGCAAAGACGTCCAACACATGCTCCAGCTGGCTCTTCGTATGAGTCGCCATGTAGCTCGTGCGCAGCAGCTGCCTGCCGGGGGCCGTCGCCGGGCTGATGACGGGATTGACGAACACGCCGTTATCGAACAACAGCCGCCAGGTCCGGAAAGTGAGCTCGTCATCGCCGATGATGATCGGAATCACCGGCGTGCAGGAATGCCCGGTGTCGAAACCCAACTGATGGAAACCTTCCCGCATGAATTCGCCGTTGCGGTTGACGTTCTCCACCCGCTCGGGCTCGTCTTTCATGATTTGCAGGGCAGCAAGCACCGTGGCGGTATTCGCCGGCGGTATGCTGGCGCTGAAGATGAGACTGCGCGCGTTATGTTTGATGTAATCGACCACCGGGAATGAGCCCGCAATAAAACCGCCGATGGAAGCCATGGACTTGCTGAAGGTGGACATAATCAGGTCGGTTTGGTCAGTCAATCCGAACTGCGCAGCCGTCCCGCGCCCGCCGCCCAACACACCAAGGGCATGCGCGTCGTCCACCATCAGGCGCACGCCGTAGCGTTCGCATAACGGCACAATTTCCGGCAGAGGGGCGATATCGCCTTCCATGCTGAATAAGCCGTCCACCACCAGCAGCTTGCCTTTATCTTCTGGCAGGCTCTTCAACACGCGCTCCAGATGCTCCATATCATTGTGGCGGAAGCGTTCAATTTTGCCGCCGCTCAATAAAGCGCCATCAACAATGCTGGCGTGGTCTTCTTTATCGAGAATGACAATATCACTCTTGCCGACCAACGCGCTGATGGTCCCA
The DNA here is from genome assembly GCA_035403825.1 of Anaerolineaceae bacterium. Lineage (GTDB taxonomy): Bacteria > Chloroflexota > Anaerolineae > Anaerolineales > Anaerolineaceae > Mesolinea. The sequence continues at coordinate 1,168 of DAONFX010000130.1, read as the reverse complement.
AGGTTCACCTGCATGCCGGTGGAGAACACCAGGGCGGCTTCCTTGCCCACCCATTCCGCCAGTTCCCGCTCCAAATCTTCAATCAGGGTCATGTTGCCGTTCAGAAAACGCGACCCGGTGCAGCTGGTGCCATATTCCGCGATGGCGTCCATCGCCGCCTTGCGCACTTTGGGGTGCGTGGTCAGACCCAGGTAGTTGTTGGAACCGCACATGATAATCCGGCGGCCTTCGTACAGTACTTCCGTGCCTTCGTTTTTATCCAGGGGAATAAAATATGGATAAGTGCCTTTTTCCCGGGCTTCGCTTACGACCTTAAAGTTCATACACTTCGTAAAGATATCCATTTCACACGCTTTCAAATCAGATGATAATTGAAACAAGACTACGGCGATTATAACCCATCCCGCTAAAACACAGCGTCAAGGCGAAATAGTCAAGGCGAAATAGTCAAGGCGAAATAGAAATGTCCTGATGAGTGGATGTTTTTCCCCGAAACCAAGCCCCCTGTTTCATTTTTTGCGTGATGTTTCACGCTTGCTCCTTTCCCAGCTTCAAGCGGCTCTATTCTGCCCATTCCTATGCCGCCTGGGAAAGAGGTGCAAACGGAAATATGAGTGGCCTGATCCGCCAATATATCCCCAAGGACCAGAAATTTTAAGGTCGTTACAGAAAGTGATTTGATCTGGATCATGAACCGCTTGATTTTTCGTCCTGGAAAATGCCTTGATTTTCAGTTATCTTTTGAGGTATTCTTTGAATAGTCTGTTGCACTTGCGAGCTGAATCCAAGTGGGAAAAGAACTTGGAGGAATCGAATGCTGATTTCGAAGCTCTTAATCTGAATGAGGGCCCTTCGATTTTGCTGTTTCAGGATATTTTCCCTTTGCTCTTGCACCGTTAAAACCCAAAAAGGCCTGCATGCATCCATGCTATACTTATTGTGGATTTACCGCATCAGACAGGTCAGGTTTTTTTACAAAGGAACGGACATGAAAAAAACTTTAACGATTGTTACCGTGCTCTTGCTCCTCAGCGCCTGCAACGTGCCAAACGCATCCGAGCCTACGCAGGACATCATCGGTACTGCCGTGGCAGTCGCTCTGACCAACGCGCCAACCAGCACGCCAGTGCCGCCCACAGCCGCCCTGCCTACCGCACAGCCCATCCCC
>DAONFX010000129.1:0-2708 GCA_035403825.1 Anaerolineaceae bacterium | reverse complement strand
TCGGAGCGCAACCCAACATTCCACAGATGGTGAGAAACGGCCAGCGGGTTTAGTGATTGGAGTTTGTCGTTGGGTTTCGCTCCTGCGTCGCTGCACCCAACCTACACCCCCGGAGGTCAGTCAAAGCGCCATCGGCCTCATCCCGGCTCGGTCTGGCAGCTTTCGCCAACAGCGCCGTCTTTCATCACCCTGGCAAGACAAACTCCTGCGCGTGGGCAGGGTAAATCCTGTGCGCGCCCTTCGCGCGCAGCAGCGCCCAACTGGCCTGGCTCAACAGGTCATCCTCCGCCACCATGCTCTCAGGCGTCAGGTCCCCCACGAACGCCTCGCCGCTGTCCAGCAGCAGCGAAACGCTGTGCTCCGCGTGCCCGTTGGTGTGCAGCACTTCCCCCTGAATGCCAATCCGCGCCAGCCACGCGCGCGAATCCGCAAGCTCCAGCCGGCGAATTTTTGCGGCGTCAATCGCCTGGTAGGGTATGGCTTTGCGCGCGATCAAACTCTCCATCTCCGCGACTGCCGCAACCTGTTCCGGGAAAACGACGAACTCCACCCCGTTCTCCACCAGAATCCCAGCCAGCCCGGCGTGGTCCAAATGAAAGTGGCTCACCAACAGCCAGCGGACGTCTTTTACAGACCAGCCCTGTTCCCGCAGCCCGTCCTTGTACGCGCGGTAGGTGCCGGGCCAGCCGGCGTCAAACGCCAGCAAGCCCCCCTGCGCCGACACGAAGTAACAGTTTGTGTTCTTGTATCGTACCTTGGTTACAGACCTTTGTGCTTCCATGCGCGTATCCCACCCATTTCCATACAGGCTGCGGTGAAGCAATCCTGTCTGCCCGCCCGACCGCCTAAGCCCCGGACCCTTCCTGGTTTCTCCCTGCCGGCTTCGCTTGCTCCTGTTCCGCTTCCCGCTCTGCCGCCAGGAATTCCCCCGCCAGGTTGCCCTCCGCGCGGTTCGCCAGCTTTTGCTTGCCTTCATGACCCAGCCGTTTGATTTGCAGCTCGCGCTTCATGGCAGAAACCCTATCCGGCGCCAGCTCCACATATACCAGCCGCACTGGGGCGTTCTGGCGGGTATAGCGCGCGCCCTTGCCGGCATTGTGCTGCCGCACGCGCCTCAGCGGGTCCAAGGTCCAGCCGGCGTAGTAGGCGCCGTTTGCGCACTCCACCAGATAGCAGTAATATGCCACTGGGAACCTGCTCACAATCCGAGCAAAAAGCGCGAAATCGCCATCACTGGCGCGTAGATGAGCGTGCCGAACACGTCCATCCCCATCATCGGCAGAACGAACACCAGCGCCAGCAGGATGAACATCCCGTACGGGCGAATGGCGTAGAGCACCTTGCGCGCGGGCTCCGGCAGAAGGTATTCCAGCACCTTCTCGCCGTCCAGCGGGGCAACCGGCAGCAGATTGAAGATGCACAGGGTGACGTTCAGCAGCACGAAGCTGATTAGAAATTTACCGAAAAAGGTATCCCTGACCAGGGAAGTGCCTGCGTACAACTTCAACAGCAGAAACACCAGGCCGCCCAGCCCCGCCAGGAGCATGTTCGAGAGCGGACCCGCCAGCGAGACCAGCATCAATGCCGAAGGACTGCGCTGCCTGAGTTGTTCCGGGTTGATGGGCACGGGTCTGGCCCAGCCGAAGCCCGCCACAACCAGCATCAGCGAGCCGAGCGGGTCCAGGTGCCGCAGGGGGTTGAGGGTCAGCCGGCCGGCCAGGCGCGGGGTGTCATCCCCGAAGAACACGGCGGCGCGGGCGTGCGCGTACTCGTGCAGCGTGAGCGCGATGACCAGGGTCACCAGGCGGGAAATCAGTTCGGGCGTCGAGAGGTTCAGCATGGCGTTTCTGCCGGGATTATATCATGCGGATATAATAGGCTCATGCTGCCGGAAATATCGCTTGGGGACCGCGTGCGCCTGCGCAAAGCCCACCCTTGCGGGGGTTTTGAGTGGGAAGTGGTGCGTTTGGGCGCGGATATCGGCCTGGTGTGCCTCACCTGCGGGCACCGGGTTTTGCTGACGAGAAGGGAGCTTGCCAGGAGGATGAAAGCGCGCCTGCCAAAGGAGGGGAAAGAGGGGGAGTAAGGGGGGGATGATAGGATAAGCCTAGGTCAGCATTGTCTTTCCACAAAAATAAAAGAAAAGGGGCTTGAACGAACGTGAGAAAAAATCAAATTCGATTCGAATACCAGGATAAACCTGTCATCTGCCCGGTGTGCCAGTCCAAACGCATCGCGGAAATCCTGTGGGGGATGCCTGCCTTTTCTGAGCAGCTGATGGAAGATTTGGACGAGGGTAAAGTCGCTTTGGGCGGCTGCTGTGTCAGTGAGGACGACCCTGTTTGGCGCTGTGCTGATTGTCGTAAAGATTTCTACCGAAAGTCGTCTTGAGCAATCTGTTCATACCATACGTTGCTATTACTCACAGAATCTTGGTCGTGTCATTCTAAGCATCAGCGAAGAATCTATCCTTCCGACTCATTAGATTCTTCACTTCGCTCAGAATGACCATCGACGTTCTTGCATGGTCCCCCGACCATGCAAGGCTGTTGACCACCAGGTCTTCATAACGCGGCTTTTCATTCCGCTCATCTTCAACGCAAAAGCCGCGGCAGTTTTTCGTCATCGCGAGCGCAGCGCGGCGATCTCCCTGCTAACCCACAGGCACACAGGCAGATTGCCACACCGTTTTGCCCGGATAACTGAAA
>DAONFX010000128.1:0-2713 GCA_035403825.1 Anaerolineaceae bacterium | reverse complement strand
CTGGAGAGCAGCCTTTGGAGAGCGCGCGCCGGGAGCTGAGGGAAGAAACCGGCATGGACTGCGGGGAGCTGGCACCGTTGGGCAGCTTTTTCATGGTGGCGGGCTATTCGAATGAGTGCATGCACGCCTACCTGGCGCTGGACCTGCGCGAAGCGCCGCTGGAACAGGACGAGGATGAATTTTTGGAGCTGGAGCGCCTGCCGCTCGCGGAGCTCTACCGGCGCGCGTTTGCCGGCCAGCTGACGGACGGGAAGACGATGGTGACGCTGATGCTGGCGCTGCCGAAGCTGGTCGGGCGCTTCCCGGGGCTGCTGGCGGGGCTGGGCGGGTAGGGGATATTTGACTTTCCGATGAGGGGCAATACCCGCAGGGCGGACGAGAGTTTTAATCCTCGGTAAAAAACACTGGAGACCTAAAGGTCGACTTCCGCGCGCGGTCAGGAGAGCGGCGCGAGCTTTGGGGTAGGGGATATTTGACTTTCCGATGAGGGGCAATACCCGCAGTGCGGACGAGAGTTTTAATCCTCGGTAAAAAACACTGGAGACCTAAAGGTCAACCTCCGGGCGCGGTCAGGAGAGCGGCGCGAGTTTTGGGCCGGCTTCCACGCGGTCAGGAGAGCGGCGCGAGCTTTGGAGGAGCTTTGGAAACCAGATTTCCCCCGGGAAGCCCAGATCGCCTGTCAAAATCCTAAAATCCTGCGCACATTTGTGAAAATAAGATACAATAAACCCGGAAATTCAAGCCACTCTTGCGAGTGGTTGTTAATTGCGACCCAAACCAAAGCTCCGGGAAAAAACCAGGGCAATTAAGGAGACAACGAATGAAACATCAAATGGTCATGACCGACGGCAACGAGGCGACCGCGCATGTCGCTTACCGCCTGAATGAAGTAATCGCGATTTACCCGATTACGCCGAGCTCGGCGATGGGCGAATACGCGGATCAGTGGATGGCGGAACGCGTCCCGAACCTGTGGGGGACCATCCCCACCGTGGCTCAAATGCAGTCCGAGGGCGGCGCGGCTGGTGCGGTGCACGGCGCCTTACAAGCTGGTGCGCTTTCCACAACCTTTACCGCGTCCCAGGGTCTGCTGCTGATGATTCCGAACATGTACAAGATTGCCGGCGAACTGACCTCCACGGTATTCCATATCTCCGCGCGTTCCCTGGCGGCGCAGGCGCTCTCCATCTTTGGCGACCACCAGGATGTGATGGCTTGCCGCCAGACCGGCTGGGCGATGCTCTCCAGCGGCTCCGTTCAGGAAGCGCAGGACTGCGCCCTGATCAGCACCGCCGCCACGCTGCGCGCGCGCGTGCCTTTCCTGCACTTTTTCGACGGTTTCCGCACCTCGCACGAGGTTAACAAGATTGAACGGATTACGGACGAAGAACTGCGTGCTATGGTGGATGATGACCTGATTATCGAGCATCGCAAACGCGCGCTGAGCCCCGATGCGCCGGTTGTGCGCGGTACCGCCCAAAACCCGGATGTTTACTTCCAGGGCCGCGAGACCGTGAATACCTACTACGACGCCTGCGTTGGTATTGTCTCGCAGGAAATGGAAAAGTTCGGCAAACTGACCGGACGTCCTTACCATATTATGGAATACTGCGGCGCTCCAGACGCGGAACGTGTGATGATTATCATGGGTTCCGGCGCGCAAACCGCCAGTGAGACCGCTGAACTGCTCGCCAAACAGGGTGAGAAAGTCGGCGTGATTTACGTGCGCCTCTACCGCCCGTTCTCGGTCAAACACCTGATGGCTGCGCTGCCCGCGACGGTGAAGAAAATCGCTGTGATGGACCGCACCAAAGAGTCCGGCGCGCTCGGCGAACCGCTCTATCAGGACGTGGTCAACGCTGTTTCTGTCGCTATGGATGAGGGCACTGCGCCTTTCCAGCATAAGCCGGTGATTATCGGCGGGCGTTACGGCTTGTCCTCCAAGGACTTCACCCCTGCCATGGCAAAGGGCGTCTTTGACGAGCTGAAAAAGGACCATCCCAAGCGTCAGTTCACCGTGGGCATCGACGATGATGTCACCCACCTGAGCATCCCCTACGACCCGAGCTTCGAGGCGCTTGGGAATGATGTCATCCAGGCCATGTTCTTCGGTCTGGGCTCCGACGGTACGGTTGGCGCGAACAAGAACTCCATCAAGATTATCGGCGATGAGACCGAAAACCACGCCCAAGGCTACTTCGATTACGACTCCAAGAAGTCCGGCACTGTCACGGTTTCGCACCTGCGCTTTGGCCCCAAACCGATTAAAGCGCCGTATCTGATTTCCGAAGGCGAGGCTACTTTTGTCGGCTGCCACCAGGTCAGCTTTGTGGACCGCTTCGATATGCTGAAATACGCCCGCAAGGGGTCTGTCTTCCTTCTGAACAGCATCTACAGCCCTGAAGAAGTGTGGGACACGCTGCCCAAGCAGATGCAGCAGGACCTGATTTCGAAAGAAATCGAGTTCTATGTGATCGACGCTTATTCCGTGGCGGAAAAGACCGGCATGGGTCAGCGCATCAACACCATTATGCAGACCTGTTTCTTCGCTATCAGCAAAATCCTGCCCAGGGACGAAGCTATCGCGGCCATCAAGCATTCCATCGAAAAAACCTACGGCAAGCGCGGCGAAGCGGTGGTGAACAAGAACTTCGCAGCCGTGGACCAGGCTATCGCGAACATGCACAGGGTGAAAGTGCCCGCGCAGGTTACC
>DAONFX010000127.1:0-2729 GCA_035403825.1 Anaerolineaceae bacterium | reverse complement strand
GCAAGCGCCTCTTAAGCGTTAGGTTCTGGGTTCGAGTCCCAGCAGGGTCATTTTTTTTATTGAACTTCCCCCAGCATTACGTCCCCACTTCCCAAGGAGCTGCGCAAGCGAGTTTAGCTGTCCAACCCTGCGGTTGTCTTTCCACGAACTTCCAGACCTTATAGATGCGCTTGTCCGGATAGCAGCCCATCGGGGGAATGACCTGCTCTTCGCGCTGGGTGCGAAAGGCGTGCAAGACCGCCGTGCTGAAGCGCCACAGGCTGGCGGTGGAGCGGCTGCCCTTGTGGATGATGAACACTGGAAACTGGTGGTCCACCATCCGCTGGCGTTGCTCCTTGGTGAGCTCAAGCCACAAGCTGTATTCCACCACGTAGCCCTTGGTCTCATTAAAGCCGCCGCACTGCAGCACGGCCTCGCGCCGCAGCAGAGTGTTCTCGTGCGAAATGAAATTCATCGTCGAAAGCGCGCTCCGCATCCCGCCTGAGAAAGAGGGTCTGCGGGATTTTCTAACGCCTGTCGTGGATTTGCACCAGAAAATTGCCGGTCAACCACACCAATCCGGGATTGTTGTGAAAGGGCCGCGCGGCGCGCCAATGCGTGCTCATCCAGAGAATAATCCTCCGAATGCAGGGAGTGGATAAGCTCTCCGCTGGCGACCTCGCTGTCGGTATTCAGCGCGGTCGCCGCGCCTTTCGCTTCGGACTGGATGCAGCGAATCGGGTAGCGCCAGGCGTTGCGCGCCGCATAGTCGCGAAGGATTGCGGGCATGCGGTCGCTGGAGTAGAATGCGTTGATGATGCGCGCGAGGTTCCCAGAGCTTTGCCGCTCCACCGAATCCAATGCCTTGCTCAGGTACTTTTCGCTGTTGTAAGTACAGGGGACAATGCTGATTTTCGGGACGCACATTTCCATAGGGCGGGCTCTCCAATCAAGCTTGGATATGACCGTTATTCGCGTGTTTGCGCCGCTCTTTTTTTTCGGCGTTTCCACTATACGCTATAATTCTGCTGTCAGTCAGATTTGCTGAAAGAACCACCGCAATGAGAGCCTCACGCCTGCTTCTTTTGCCGCTGTTGCCCGTACTTGTGTTCACGGGCTGCGCTCCCAGCCCGGGTGCGCCTACCCGCACAACTCCAAGCGAAACCGCTCCCACCCGGGCAGCGCTCCCAACCACAGCGCTCAATACCCCGCCAGCGCCGGAGGGGATGGTCTTCATCCCGGCCGGCGAATTCCAGATGGGCTGTGACCCGGCGAGAAACAGCGGGTATTCCTGTCCGGCGGATGAACTTCCTATCCACACCCTGACGCTGAAAGCTTTTTTTATCGACCGCTATGAGGTGACCAACGCAGGCTATAACGATTGCGTGCTTGCGGGCGGCTGCCGGCCCCCCTCTGTCCTTTCGTCCGAAACACGCGAGCATTGTTATGACATTTCCGTCTTCGGGGATTTCCCGGTGATTAACGTGAGCTGGAAGGACGCCGACGCGTACTGCCGTTGGGCGGGCAAACGCCTGCCGACCGAAGCGGAATGGGAGAAGGCAGCCCGCGGCGGCCAGAACGCGGCTTTTCCCTGGGGCAACGACGAGCCCAGCTGCATCCTGGCGAACGCCTTCGACCCGCTTTCCGGGCAGTTATGCACTGGGGATACCACAAAGGTCGGTACTCATCCGGACGGCGCATCCGCTTTCGGCGTGGAAGACATGGCCGGTAATGTGTGGGAGTGGGTGAGCGACTGGTACTCGGAGACCTACTACGCTGAATCCCCCGCGATAGACCCCGGCGGACCGCAGGGAGACACCGTAAAGGCGCTGCGGGGAGGCAGTTGGGGCAGCCGTCCGCCTTCCCTGCGCGCGTCCGGGCGCAGCTTTGAACTCAGCTTTTACAACAGCTCGGATATCGGTTTCCGCTGCGCGATGGACAGCCAACCCTGAAAGCGCGGAAATTTCCACCTGCCCGCCGCGGGGGCAGTGTAACATTCTATCCATAACCCGGATTACTGAGGAGAATTATATGCCCGCCGAGAACACCCCATCCCAGCCAGACTCCGTCATCCGCCTGTTCAAGTCGGACTTTCTCGAGTTCTTCACGCATATCAGCCCGGTGGCTGTGCTGGTGGTGTTCCTGCCGTTGATTGGCTTTTTGCTCTGGCGCGCGGCAAGCGTTAACTCCACTGCCTGGTGGAATGTTCCGCTCGCTTTCCTGATTGGCCTCGCGGTTTGGCCGCTGGTGGAATATCTGCTGCACCGCTTTGTGTTCCACTTCAAGCCGGCTAACCCCAGCGAACGGATGCAGCGCTTTCTTTTCCTGATGCACGGCGTGCACCACGCCCAACCGCGCGAGAAAACCCGCCTGGTGATGCCGCCGGTGGTCAGCCTGCCCATGGCGGCGCTGTTTTACGGGCTGTTCTGGCTGGTGATTGGCAAGCTGCTGGGCGCGCCCGGTTATGTGGACGGCATTGCGGGGGGCTTTCTGTTCGGTTACGTTCTCTACGATATGACCCACTACGCGCTGCACCACTTCAGTCTGAAAGGCGCTTATTTCCGCAAGCTGCGCCGGCATCATATGGCGCATCACTTCAAGACGCACGATGCGAAATATGGGGTCTCGACCTGGTTTTGGGACGATGTGTTCAAGACCAACCCGGTGGAGTGAAACTACTCCGCCTGTGCGGATCTCGTATTTCACTCGCCACGAAGCCGGTAGACCACCCAATTATCAATCATCTCTTC
>DAONFX010000126.1:0-2818 GCA_035403825.1 Anaerolineaceae bacterium | reverse complement strand
TCTTCCTGTCGAACAGCTTAATGCGCCATCACCGGCCGGAACTTATACCCGTACACGATAATCCCGTGCTCGTCGCCGTCATTCCTTATCTTGCGGGTTACCATCTCCACCGGCATGCCAATCCGCACCGGCTCGTCCCCCAGGTCCGTCAGTTGGGCGGTTACCATGGGGCCTTCCGTCAGCTTCACCAGCGCGATGGTATACGGCGCCTGCTCCTCAAAACCTGCCGGCGCGCTGGCCATGTGGGTGTAGGAATACACCTCGCCCTGACCGCTGAAAGTGAAAGGGGTTTTCGCTTCTCCGCCGCATTCCGGGCAAATATCCCGGGGCGGGAATATTTTCGCGTTGCAATGCGGGCAGGTCTCACCTACCAGCGCGTAGCGTTGCTTTTTCAGTCTCCAATAGCGTGGAACTTCCATTTTGTACTCCTTACAGCCTTTACTGTTCACAGAGTTTAACGATTGCAGACTCTCATTTGCTATCAGGTTTCGCGCTTCCCGCTGGAATTTCTCTCAACGTTGCCAATCAGCACGCATAGAGCACGCAGAAAGCCCGGTTTCCGAACGCTCCCGATTTTTCGCGTACAATTACAGCTATGCCCGAGCTAAGCCTCACACTCCCCCAGGCGCGCGCTCTAACGCTCGCCGCCCAAGGCCTGCACGAGGCTGCCAGCCGCCCGGCTGTCAAATCCGACATCCTGAACGCAATCCGGCGCATCCACAACCTGCAGCTCGACACAATCAGCGTGGTGGCGCGCGCGCACCTGCACATCCTCTGGTCGCGCCTCGGGGCGTTTGAACCGCGCTGGCTGGAAGAGCTGCACATGGAGGGCGCGCTGTTTGAATTCTGGGCGCACGCTGCCTGCCTCCTCCCGATTGAAGACTACCCGCTCTACCGCAGCCTGATGCGCCAGCAATTCATCGGCTGGGAGAATATCCGCCAGTGGGGAGAAGCAAACCCCGCTGTCATTGCCGATATTCTCGCTCATTTGCGCGCGAACGGCGCGGTGAAATCCTCAGATTTCGCGCGTGAAGGACCGCGCGGCAAGTGGTGGGATTGGAAAGTGGAAAAGGTCGCGCTGGAATACCTGTACTACAAGGGTGATGTGATGATTGCCAGCCGCCGGGGTTTTCAGCGCGTGTACGACCTGCGCGAGCGCGTTTTGCCGGATTGGGACGACGCGCGCATTCCCCCTTACCAGGACGCGCTGCACCAGCTGGTATTGATGAGCGTGAAAGCTTTGGGCGCCGCCCGCGAGAATTGGGTCGCGCCATACTTTTACCTGCCCAAGCGTCCGGTGGCCGCTGTCCTCGCGGAGCTGCAGGCAGCGGGCGAGATCTTGCCGGCGCGGGTGGCGGGCTTGGAGGGCAAACCGGTGTATGTGCACCCGCACAACCTGGAACTGCTCGAACAGGCTTGCGCTGGCTCCTTGCAAGCGAAGACAACCACCATCCTTTCTCCTTTTGACCCCCTGATCTCGGACCGCGCGCGCACACAACTGCTTTTCGGCTTTGCCTACCAACTGGAATGTTACCTGCCGGCTGCCAAGCGCAAGTACGGCTACTTTAGTCTGCCTATCCTGCACAACGGCAGCCTGGTCGGCCGCATGGATGCCAAAGCGCACCGCAAAGAAAAAAGGCTGGAAGTGATTCAACTGTTTTTGGAAGAGGGGGTGCGCCCCGAGGACGCGCTGCTGGCGGAGCTGGCAAGAACGCTGCGTGCGTACGCAAGCTGGCAGGGCTTATCCGATGTGAGCGTGACTGCCTCTGAACCCGCGCGGGCCGCTGAAGCGCTCAACACTTGCCTGAGGGGTTGAACCGCGTGCACTAATATACCTTGCCCCGGCCGAATTGAAAGTGATGTTCGAGGGTTACTGCTCCGTCTGGTTCCTGCCGTAGAATCGAGAAATGGTCGATCATCACGCGCCAATCGATGTTCCTGGACTGGAGGAAAGCCAGCGCTTTAGGCAGATCCTCCCAACTCAGGTCCTGTACGGCCAACGTGATGTGCGGATGCCAGAGCGCCGGGCTGTAGAGCAGGTTCGGTTCCGCGGTGTGTTCCTGCAGGAGCTGCCAGAGTTTCAGGTGTGTTTTTACCAGGGCAGCGTTCTTGATAATTTCCAGAAAGACAACCGGGGATTGGCTGACGAAATGTTGTACGCCCTGCACGACAATATCGAAAGGCTCAAGCGCTTCCGCGGCGGTTTTTAGCACGGGGATGACCGCGTCCAGGTCGTAGCGCTCACCTAATTGCCAGGTGAAGTGCGGCACAGCCGCCGTCCGCACGTACTTACAGCCGAAGCGTTTTTCCAGGTCGTCCCAAATCTGCAGGACCTGGTCTTCGTAAGCTTTCGGGAGTGTAGAGATAAGCGCGTGCATGGGGCCGTCCTTTCTTTATGGGAGGATTATATCAAGTGAGGGTGGTAACGATGAATCGTCATTCTGGATGAAGGGAAGAATCGCAAAGATAGATCCTTCCCTGCTCCCAGGATGACAAAACCTCTGTCATTCTGAAGGAAGTGAAGAATCTCTCGCGTGGGAGAACCAGATCCTTCGCTGGCGCTCAGGATGACGAGCTGTTTAAGCTGGGTGCAAAAGCGCAGGAGCGGAACTCAACGGCGGCTCCACAAACCCGACAGCCAAAGCTTGTCGGATTGCGCTGCCGCTCCACCCGACCTACGACTCTTGTGAGAAAACCAGATCTCTCGCTGGCGCTCAGGATGACGAGCTGTTTAAGCTGGGTGCAAAAGCGCAGGAGCGGAACTCAACGGCGGCTCCACAAATCCGCCGGCCAAAGCATGTCGGGTTGCGCTGCCGCT
>DAONFX010000125.1:0-2874 GCA_035403825.1 Anaerolineaceae bacterium | reverse complement strand
ACATTATTAACCGAATAGGACATTTCTAACTTGCCAGCTATAGGACATTTCTATTCAGCCTTGACAAAACCGGCCTGCTCCCTTTTGCTTGACACACCTTCCAACGAAATACACCGCCCTGTTTTTACCGGGCGGCGTAAGTCAAGCGGTTCGTTGTAGGGAGAGGTGCCCGGCTCATTTCCGCAGGACAGGAAGGAACTGGGTATGCGCCTCTCCGTTCATCACAAACCTGGAAAAATGGCAAACCGGGGCTCCGATTCTGTTCTGGGAAGGGTCACGGATGTACTGCATCCCCCCCGCGCTGCACTGCTGGACGATATCCACCCAATAGCTGCCGTCCCACACGTACAGATAGAGTTCATCCTCAATGAGACTCTGAACATCCGCGTCGGTATACTGCAGGGTCAGGGTAACAAAGTCCTCAAAGAAATACGGTTCATCGCATTGATTTTCCTGGCAGACCATCAAATCGAAACGCTTCCCACTCCGGAACAACCCTCCCGGCATGCGTTCGTCCACATCAGTATCCGGCGTGAAAACAATCGCGATTGGCTCCGCCAGCGCACCTGCGGGCAGCAGAATGTTCAGGCTGCCTCCGGATGGAAAATCAAAATCCAGGGATGCCTGCGACCCGGGCTCAACCGTGAATGTGGTCGGCACGGCGCCTTTGGACAATTCATAAATTGGCATCGGGATTAATGCCGGATTGTAATAATATCCGCGCACTTCCGCGCGAAGATAGTCGGTATATTTGACCTGGATCCCCCACATGGCAGCCGCGTAGGTGTGCGAAAGCCCCTGGATATTTTGATAACAGTCAATCATCTCGGTTGGGTCAGAAACAGCGACGCAGTAATTTATCGTTGATTCAAAAAGGGTCGCCAGTGCAGGCGGAAAATGCTGGATGCCTCCATACCCAAAAGGCGCGTCGGAAAGCAAATACGCCATCATCCAATTATGCGGGTGGTGGTAGTCCTCCATCCAACCGGCATACCACAGGGGCGTAAACCCGGCGTTGCGGTAGGCCAGCATGTCCTCATAAGAGAATTGGGTAATCTGGATATGAATCTTTGCTGGGTCGATTGATTCAAGGTTATTTTTTAACTGGTTAGCCAGGTTGTTAAAAGCCTGATTACTCCAGATTGGCAGGATCATCATAAACCCGTTTGTCCAGAGCGCACCACCAAAGGCCAGTTGGAGCTCATCCTCAGCCAGCGCGAGGTCAAACGGATAAGGCTGCAGGGCGGTGTCATAACCAATTTCCCCCATGGGAATGGGTCCCTGAGCCCGGATGGCCTGTGCGCCGTAGGCAGTGTCAATAACCGGCTGCCAATCCACGGCATAGCTGAAGGCTTTGCGCACGTGGATATCCGAGAAGAAATCAGGCGGAATGCCGCTGCCGTCGAGCGCGCCGCTGAGAATAAAGGGATTGCCAGCCGCGGTCATTTGGTAATTGAACAGGAGCGCGTATTGGCGCATATTCGCCAGATTGTCGTATTCTTTCAGGATTCCGTTATCCGGGTCCACAAGCTCCGGGTACAGGTCCTCGTATCCATCGTAAACGCCCCAGACATAGGGGTTAAGTTGGCTGCGATCATATTTGTTTGAATGATCGAGCGCATCCGCCGTGCCGTTGATGAGCATATCCGCGCGGACTGCCGGGTCGGGTTCCACTCGGAAATAAAGGTCCTCCAAATTTGCCGGTCCGCTGGAAGCGCCGGGCCAGAGCGGTTCCACGCGCCAGTAGTGCGGATCGCGCACCATGTGAATTTCGCCGGAAGCCCACGAGTCAAACACAAAGGGTCCAGTGCCGTTCATTTGCGCGTAGAGGACGCTGTCTTCCACGGCTGGGTTATACCAATCGCGCCAGGTGGAGCATGAAGCGTCCCAATCCCCTTGCGCGACCATCCACTCCTGGTCCAGCAAAACGCTGTACGGAGTCGCCAATAGGTTCGCCAGCGGCGCGTATGCCGACTGCAAATGAAAAGTCACCTGGGAGTTCTGGTCATCAAAAGTAACGGCATTCTTTACCGCCTGGCAGCGCGCCAGGTCATCCCCGGGCAGTTCATCGATAGAATTTACGCCAAACAACGCATTGAAGAACATAAACATGGGACCGCCTTCGAAATCCTGGAGCAAACCCCGCCAGAAGCTGTAGGCGGCGTCGTGCGCCTCAAGCTGCCCGCCGGCATGGAACATGATTCCGCTGCGCAGAGTAAACGTGTAGGTTGTATCGTCATCCAGGATTGCCCAGGATTCAGCCAGCAAAGGCACCAGCGTCTCAGGGTCTTCCCGCTGGTATGTCAGCAGAGTCTCGTATTCCTGGGAAATGACCTCAGCGCTGCTAGTTACAAATGCCATATGCGGGTCCAGCGTCTGCACATCCGACGCGGAAACTATCGTGAAACCCGTCGCTGAATTAACGGACACGGCAGGCTGGATGGCAGCAGTGGAGGCATATCCGGGCGCTGGCATTGAAACGCCGAGCAACAAAGCCAGGGTGCACAGACAACTGAGGGTTTTGGTCAGAACAATAGTTTTGTTCATTGCGTCCACCTTTCCAAAAGGGGTGCTGCTTATTTTTGATGTTTCTATGAAGTGGCAGGTGCCGGATTAGACAAAGAACAGGTATTTAGCGAGCAAGGACTGCTTACAGTATACAGCCCATTTTCATTAATTCAACCTCGTGTGGAAAAAATTGAATGAAACGACGCATGCGGATTGTGAATCACAAATACACCACGGATTCCCGCGGTGTATTTGTGATAGTCAAGTATGCAAGATGAGGCTTAGGGCAGCTGCGGATATTCCGCCAGCGGCGCGTGCATCAGCCCAACCAGGCCTCGGCCGGTATGCGCGCCCAGAGCCGGGCCA
>DAONFX010000124.1:0-3139 GCA_035403825.1 Anaerolineaceae bacterium | reverse complement strand
CCGTCGCGATTTCCCCGCCGTTGGCCGGCGAGGTGCTGGCGACGGATGGGGCGGTTTCTGTGGAGGGGAAACAGTTTGTAGTATGGGAGCCCAGATGTGTGAACGTATCTTGTGCGTACCCATCCCATTCAACTGCAGGGTCAAATGCATTCGTACCGTCCGGGTCTCCTTCGCAGACTGTCTCCATACGAGTCAGTGTATGGTTTATTGTAGTAATCGGCTCTGTTCCCCAAAATGTGCCGGGATCAAAACCAATCTGTCCAATCACATCTACAAAAGAGTTGTCTGAAACTCTTTGAAGAGAAACAGCATCATCTCCATTAAAATTTGCAACGGTTGATGAAAGAATGTCCGCAACGTCCAGAATAGCCTGCGCTGCGCTTGGGTGCGCAATTACATACACATCCCCATCCGCAATTAGCGTCTCAGTAGCCCAGGTCAATGTAGCACTTGGAGTCGGGCTGCCATTGGAAAACAAAACAACCTTATAAGCTTGAAGGTCAACAGCAGTGCCAGTGCCGTTGTAGATCTCCAGCGCTTTGTTATTGCTGGAACCTTCGATATATTCGGAAATGAACAATTCGGTTGGGAAGATTTCCTGGGGTCCGCAACTGGCAGTATGGGAGCCTAAATAAGTAAACGTATCCTGTACGTACCCGTCCCATTCAACTGCCGGGTCAAAAGCATTCGAACCGTCAGAATCCCCTCCGCATATTGCCACTTTACGGGTCAGCGTATGCTCTACCGTAGTTATAGGTTCTGTTCCCCACGATGCACCTGGGTCTACACCAATCTGTCCGATTACGTCTACGTTGCTACTATCAGAGACCAACTGCAGCGCAATAGCGTCGTCACCGTTATAGAACGTGACATTAGAAGTAACGTCTGCCTGGGCCAAAATCGGTGCTGACGCGCTTGCATTCGCGATTACATACACATCCCCATCCGCAATCAACGTTGGGGTCGACCAGGTCAGAGTGTTCCCGGGGGTCGGGCTGCCATTGGCATACAATACAACCTTATATGCCTGAAGGTCCACCGGGGCGCCGGTGCCGTTATAAATCTCAAGCGCTTTGTTATTGCTGGAACCTTCGATATATTCGGAAAAAAATAAACCAGTCGCTCCTGCTGCTTCTACAGGTTTGACTGGTTGTATCCCAAGCATTCCAAAGACCATCGCCAATACAATAATTAGATGAGTTGCTCGTAAACGCGGAACCATTTTCTCTCCTCTTTCTTTAATTTGATTAAAATCCCCAAAGTCCTCTTAATTATATAACAATATATGATTTTCTAAGGGTATTCTGGCGGTCGGGTATTCTGGCGGTCGAATGCTGACGAAAATTCATGAGTAAATATCTTTTCAGGGAAGAGGCCGACGATTAGCTCTTGATATTTGTTGGAGGATTTAAGAATATCGCCAAAATTTATCCTCTAGTCTGAAGCTCTTCCGATGCAGCGGGCAGGCCCCCAACTCGCCAATCGCGCGGCGGTGGCCCTCCGTCCCGTAGCCTTTGTTGCGCCCAAAGCCGTAACCCGGAAAGCGTACATCCTCCGCCCGCATGCGCGCGTCCCGGGCGGTCTTCGCCAGGATGGACGCGCAGGCAATCGAAAGCGAACGCTGGTCGCCCTTCACCAGCGAGGTCTGCGGCAGCGCTTCTTCCGGCAGGCGGAAGTAATCCAACAGCAGATGTTCCGGCGCCTGCGCCAAGCCCTCCAGCGCCCGGCAGAAGGCCACTCTGCTGGCGCGGGCAATCCCCAGGCGGTCAATCTCCTCCGCTTCCGCCCAACCCAGCCCCCAGGCGGCGCATTCAGCTTTGATGAGTCCGGCGAGCGCTTCCCGTATTGGAGCGCTGAGCTGCTTGGAATCGCGCACACCTGCCAAAACCTCGAGCATCCTGGCGGGCTCGGGCGGCAAAATCAGCGCGGCGGCGAACACCGGCCCCGCCAGCGCGCCGCGTCCGGCTTCGTCCAGGCCGGCTACCAGACGCGTGCCAGCCTGCCACAAGGGCAGTTCAAATTCAAGGTTAGGACTTGTGGGGATGAGCGCGGGGTCAAAGCGGGCGCGCACGATAAGCTCCCCGGCGGGCGTTCGCGCGGATTTGCCACAGCTCGCGCACCAAGGCATAAGCATCGCGCAGGGGCTGAATGCGGCTGCCGGTGCCGTAGGTCCAGGTGACAGGCACTTCCTGGATGCTGTATCCGTTCTGTTGGGCGGCAGCCAAGACTTCCACGTCAAAGCTCCAGCCGTCCATCGTTTGCAGCGGGAAGAGCGCTTCGGCAGCTTCCGCAGTGAAGCACTTGAAGCCGCACTGCGTGTCCTGAATCCCAGGCACGACCCAGCGGCGCACCAGCAGGTTGAAAAACCGCCCGCTCCAATGGCGATAGAACGGCTCGCCGATCCTTCGGGCGCCCGGTGCCTCGCGCGAACCGATGGCAACCTGCACGCCGGCCTGCATAGCGTCCAAAAAGCGCGGAATTTCCTCCAGGGGCACGGAGAGGTCGGTATCCGCCATGTAGCGGCAGGCGCCGCGCGCGGCAAGCATGCCCACCTTCACCGCGTTACCTTTGCCGGGCTTCGCCAGTCTGAGCACGCGCAGTTCGGGCAGGCGTTCCTGCCAGGAGGTCGCGATGGCGGCGGTATCGTCGCGGCTTGCGTTCTCGACCACCAGGACTTCACAGGGATAGCTTTGCGCGCGCACGAAGGCTTGGGCGTGTTCCAGCGCGGCAGGCAGGCGCAAGGCCTCGTTGTGGGCTGGGATGATGATGGAGAGGTAGGGAGTTTCCACGGGCGGCTTTGGGTTCGATCCGGTGTGTTTCTGGTCGGGGTGGGCGGACTTGAACCGCCGACCTCTGCGTCCCAAACGCAGCGCGCTAGCCGACTGCGCTACACCCCGGTGAAGTAAAAGTATACTTCGAAGCGGGCGTGCGCGTCAAGCAGAGCGCAGTAGTTCAACGAAAATGTTACCGAGGCAACGATGGCAGTCGTAGCTCGGGTGAAACAGCAGTCGTAGGTCGGGTGGAGCGGCAGCGCAACCCGACAAAACGTGGTCGTAGGTCGGGTGAAACGGCAGTCGTAGGTCGGGTGGAGCGGCAGCGCAACCCGACAGAACGTGGTCGTAGGTCGGGTGGAGCGGCA
>DAONFX010000123.1:0-3220 GCA_035403825.1 Anaerolineaceae bacterium | reverse complement strand
CTGCCAAACCCTCCGCGGTCGTCTCCGTGGACAAGAGCAACGTCAAAGCCGCCATCATTGACTCCGGTTACTACACCGCCGATCAATTCACCGGCCTCGAGTAAGACCCGTTAGGTTAACTCCGGGATAGTGACTGAACAGTCACTATCCCGGATTTCACAGCATGTTTCTAAGCAGGAGAAGCTCATGGAAGATTCGATCCTCGAAATGAAGTCCATCACCAAAGAGTTTCCTGGGGTTAAAGCGCTGGACGGAGTATCTTTCAGCGTGGCCAGAGGCGAGATCCACTGCCTGGTTGGCGAAAATGGAGCCGGAAAGTCGACCCTGATGAAAGTCCTCAGCGGCGTGCATCCTTTTGGCTCCTATTCAGGTGAAATATTCATCGATGGTGAGCTGCAAAAATTTAACGGCATTCGCGACAGTGAAAAGGCTGGTATTGCGATTATTTACCAGGAACTGGCGTTAGTTCCGGAATTATCCGTTTATGAAAATATCTTTTTAGGCAACGAAATCCGCAACGGCTTCATCATTGACACCAACGAGACCATCAAAGAAGCGGATGAAATCCTCAAGAAAGTTGGTTTGGACGTTTCTCCGGAGGTCAAGGTTAAGACGCTGGGCGTAGGGAAGCAGCAGTTGATTGAAATTGCGAAGGCGCTCAAGAAAGAGGTCAAAATCCTTATTCTGGATGAACCGACTGCTGCCCTGAACGAAACCGACAGCGACAACCTGCTGGAGCTGATTAAGGGGCTGAAGCAGCAAGGCGTCACCTGCATTCTCATTTCCCATAAGCTGCGCGAAGTGCTTTCCATCGCCGACACCATTACCGTCCTGCGGGACGGCAAGACGATCTGCACTTTGGACAACAAGGAACACCAGGTAACCGACCGCGTTCTGATCAAGCATATGGTCGGGCGCTCCATTGATAACGTCTTCCCCCGCCGCGAGAAAATCGAACCCGGGGCGGAAGTGCTGCGCCTGGAGCATTGGAACGCGTATTCGCCATCTCTCGGACGCGACATTCTCAAGGATGTCAACATCAGCGTGCGCGCCGGCGAAATTGTCGGCATCGCCGGTTTGATGGGCTCCGGACGCACCGAGCTTGCCAAGAGCATTTTTGGCAATCCGGACCATTACCGGGTCTCAGGTACGCTGTGGGTAAAAGGGGATGAGCAGAAATTCCGAAGTCCGGGAGACGCGATTCACTCCCACCTGGCTTATGTGACCGAGGATCGCAAGGGCAACGGTCTGATTCTGATTGACGACGTGCGCCATAACATCACGCTGGCAAACCTCAGAGAAATTGCGACCCGGGGCGTGATTAATGAAAATGAAGAGATTGTGATTGCTTCGGAATACAAGCAAAGCCTCAACATTAAGACCCCCTCCATTGAACAGAAAGTTCGCAACCTGAGCGGCGGCAACCAGCAAAAGGTCTCGCTGGGGAAGTGGCTGTTCGTGAAGCCGGGGGTGATGATCCTGGATGAACCCACGCGCGGTATCGACGTCGGCGCGAAATATGAAATCTATACCATTATGAATTCGCTCGTGGATCAGGGGATGAGCATCATTATGATCTCCTCCGAGCTCCCGGAAATTCTGGGGATGAGCGACCGGGTTTATGTGATGTCCGCGGGGAAAATTAAAGGCGAACTCAACGCCGATGAATTCTCGCAGGAAAATATTATGGCTATGGCAGTTGATTATTGAGGAGACACAAGATGTCAGAAAATCCCAACATTCAAGAAGAACGTGCACCTTCATTCCTTGCCGAAATGGTCGGGCTGTTGAAATCCAATATCAGCCAATACTTCATGTTCATCGCGCTAATTGTAATCATGATCTTTTTCACGATTACAACTGACGGTGTTTTTATCTCCTCCCGTAATATCAGCAACCTGATTAATCAGATGGGGTACATTGCCGTGTTGGCTGTGGGCATGACCCTGGTCATCGTCATCCGCCATATCGACCTTTCGGTCGGGTACCTGGCGGGTTTCCTCGGCGCTTTTGCCGCGATCGCGATGACTGCCTGGGGACTGCCGGTGTACGCGGTCATCCCCGTGGTACTCATCCTCGGCATCGCTTCCGGTCTGCTGACCTCAACGCCTATTGCCAAACTGGGTGTGCCTGCCTTCGTCTCCACCATGGCAGCCGGGCTGATTTTCCGCGGCGCGCTGCTGCTGGTGACGATGGGAACCGGCACGATTATCATCAAAGACAAGGTCTTCAACGCGATTGGCAACGGGTTTATTCCGGATATCCCCGATTTTGGTTTTTTGGATAACAACCACAAGGTGACCTTGCTGGTCGGCGCGCTGGGAATCATCCTCTATATCCTGAGCGCAATTAAAGGCCGCAAGACCAAGCTTTCTTATAACTTCAAAGTGCCCAGCGTCCCGATGTTTATTGTTGAGCTGGTGCTCATCTCAGCGATTATCGGGTATGTCTCGTGGGTGCTTTCCGGCTACAATGGTCTGTCGTGGAGCCTGGTGGTTGTGCTGCTCGTCGTAGCGGTGTTCACATTTATTACGACCAAGACCCCGCTCGGGCGCCACATTTACGCGGTTGGCGGCAACCCCGAAGCAGCCGAACTGAGCGGTATCAGCGTTTCCAAGATTACCTACATCGTGTTTGGCGCGATGGGTATGCTGGCTTCGCTTTCCGGCATCCTGTACGCCTCCCGTCTGCAGTCTGCGACGACCACCGCCGGCCTCGGCTTTGAGACCGATGCCATCGCGGCGGCCTTCGTCGGCGGGGTCTCGGCCGCGGGCGGCGTCGGAACCATTCCCGGCTCCATCATCGGTGCGCTGGTAATGATGTCTTTGACCAGCGGCATGAACCTGATGGGCGTGGATATTTCCATTCAGTATATCGTGCGCGGCGCTGTGCTGGTTGGCGCGGTGATTGTGGATCGGGCTACCCGCAAAGGAAAATAGAATTTTTTGGATTTGTATTGAAAAGCAGCAGCCGAAAGGCTGCTGCTTTTTTGTTGAAAAATGCGCGCAATTCGAGCGCAGCGTGTAGGTCGGGCGCAGCGACGCAGGAGCGCAACCCAACGGCAATACACGAACCTACCTGGGCTTGTCGGGTTGCGCTGGCGCCCCACCCGACCTACGCCTACGTTCCGTCGGATTGCGCTGACGCTCCACCCGACCTACGCCTACGTTCCGTCGGGTTGCGCTGACGCTCCACCCGACCTACGACCTGCCATTCCACC
>DAONFX010000122.1:0-3508 GCA_035403825.1 Anaerolineaceae bacterium | reverse complement strand
TGCCAGCCGCGGGCATGACTGCCAGCGGGATGGCTACGTCGGAGATGGAGGCGCCAGATTCTACGTTGGCGACAATCACATCATCGACCTGCCAGTACCAATCCCAGTCTGGTGAAACATAGTGGAAGCGGATTGTGACAGTGGCTTCGCCAGCAAAGGCAGAAAGATCAATGGTTTCAGTGCGAGGTCCGTAGTAATCCTGTTTCTCGTAATGAAGTACATTCGTCCAGGTTGTTCCGCCGTCGACACTAACATCTACATAACCGTCATCAACGTTTCCATAATCCCAGAAATTGGATTTAAACTGCAGACTTAAAGCTTCATACCCGGTGAAATCCATTGCTGGGGAAATCATCCAGGTATCCATTGCGTCGCCGCAGTAATCTGAATTAGCTTCGGCGGCGAAGCCAGTACCACCTGTTTCATTATCATATTCAGTGGTTTCAGTACTCAGCCAGGTATCACAGGAGCTGGGCGCTGCGTCAATCGTCCAACCAACAGGAGGCCAAACTTCAAAATTCTCAGAAAGTAGTTCTGTGACCTCGCCAGGATGGAAATCATCTGTCAGGAATTCAATGTTCGCAAACACCCACTCATCGGGCGCGTACGAGGAAACATCCGCGGTGATGGTAATTTCCTGCGTCGCGCCGGGGTTGATCGTAAAGCTGGCAGGAGCAACAGTGATCCAGTCCGGAGCGCTGACCGTATAGGTCGCGGGCAGGTCCGCCACGCTGGTGAAGGTGCGCGTCCAGCTGCATTCGCCCACGCAAGCGCTGTCGTACACGCTGGCGGTGTTAAGGGTGCGCACATCGCCGCCCTGGTCCGGGTCGGCAGCTTCGTAGTTATCGATGGATTCATCCATCACCAGACCGGTCAGGCCAGCCAGTTCCAGCTGGATGCGGCCGGCGCCAATATCAAACGGGTCGGCGGCGGTGATTTTGTCTTCTTTCACCAAACCGTCATATGCCGTGAGCATCAGCGCGGACTTGATTTCCGCGGGGGTCCAATCGGGGTGCAGCGCGGTCAGGAGCGCGGCAGAGCCGGCATCGTGCGGGCTGGCCATCGAGGTGCCCCCATACAGGGCGAGCTCAGTTTCGCCATCGGGTTCAATAACCCCGTCCGCGACCGCGGCCAGAATTTCAACGCCTGGCGCGGCGATATCCGGTTTCAGCACGTCAAAGGTCGTATTGGGACCGCGGGAGCTGAAGTCCGCCATAATATCAGCAAAAGCATCATTCAGCGCATACCCCGCGATGCTGACGGTTTCATCCGTCTCGCTGGCAACCCAGGCGGCAAGCGCGTCGCCAACGGTGCCGGGGATGTTCAGCATCACGCCGGGGATACTTGTACCGGAGACGCTCATCGCGCCGGGTGGGTTAGCGTTCGTGAAAATCAACACGCCTGAGGCGCCGGCGGCTTCAGCCGCGATAATCTTTTCTGAGAAGTTACAGGTTCCGCGCTTGATGAGAGCGATCGCTCCATCGTAGAAATTTGGGGTGGTGTAACCCGGGTCCAAACAACCCAACGGGTTGCCGTCTTCACCGGCAAATTTTACCTCGCTGTCCACAACATCGGTCGTAAAGGGGATTTCACCGGCAAGCGTGGTAATACCCTGATACAGCGGATTGGAGAAATTTACCTCGCTGCTGAACTTGCGGTTGTGGGTCGTAGCAGCAGTGCTGAGCAGCCAGGGGGAGCGGTGCGCCACGGTTGCGGCGGTCGGGCCGCTGTTGCCAGCGGACGTGGAAACGGTAATGCCTGCGGCAGTGGCATCCAGAAATGCCAGTTCCACGCCATCACTGTACGGATATGTGCCGCCAGAGATGGAGTAGTTGATCACATCCACGCCGTCCAAAATTGCCTGCTGGGTAGCTGCAATGGCGTCTTCACCTTCGCATGCGCCATTCGCCTCATTTGGGTAGCAGACATCATAGGAAATAATCTGCGCGTGCGGCGCGACGCCGGAAATGGTGACTTCAGCACCGTAGAAATTCACATCCACAAAATTGCCGGCAACGGTGCTGGCGGTGTGGGAGCCGTGGCCTTCCGCGTCTTCCGGGGTCACGAAGTCGGTGGGAGCGTCGGTAGTATAGCTCCAGGCGCCGACAATTTTGTCGTTACAGGCATCGGCATAATCTGGATCGCCGTCGGGGGCGCAGACGCCCAGGTAATCGCCGGTCCATTCATATTCAAAGCCGTCGGCAGGCGTATCGCTGAAGGAAGGATGGTCAAAGTTGATGCCGGTATCGATGATGCCGACCAGTACGCCTTCGCCTTCGCTGCCAATACCGTCAGGAACAGCCGCGCCGTCCCAAATGTCGCCCGCGCCAATCCATTCCGGACCCACTTCGGTGTCGATGGTGTAGGTCTGGTCTTTCAGGACTTTGCGGATGCCGGGCAGGCTTTGCAGGTCTTCGGCTTCCTGCGCGCTCAGCTCAACGGAGACGCCGTTCAAGACCACGTCGTAGATATAGCGGACCTGGATGGAACGCCCCAGCAGGCTTTCCGCCTTCGCCAGCATCGTCTGGCGATTGACTGCCAGGCTGTCCAGGTAGTTCCGGCCTTCAATGCTGTTGATGCCCGCGCTGCCCTTGGCTCTGCTGAGCGAGGCGCCTTCGAAGAGCACAATGTAGCGCGAGACTTCGGTTTTGTCGACCACATCAGCCGCGTCGACCGCTGAATATTTCTCAACCGGCGTATTGCCGGTGGGGACCAGATCGCTGCGCCCGGGCAGG
Source organism: Anaerolineaceae bacterium (assembly GCA_035403825.1). Lineage (GTDB taxonomy): Bacteria > Chloroflexota > Anaerolineae > Anaerolineales > Anaerolineaceae > Mesolinea. The sequence continues at coordinate 773 of DAONFX010000122.1, read as the reverse complement.
CCACCCTGGGCTGCGACGGTATTTAGCTTCAGGCCGCTGACGGGAGAGGCGACCATCGCCAGAACAATGATTAATGCGAGGATTCGGATAGTTTTTGATCTCATCAGTTCACTCCATTGGGTTTAGTTTGGATTTGTGACAGAGACAGGAATTTCTCAGACCAGCCAAGTAAAAAGGCACTAACCTGTGGGCTGAGAGCTTGGAAGCGATTCGATTTACGGCAAATATTGCTCCTCCTTCCGTAATATGTAACTTACTTTTGCGAATAGTGTCAGTACCTGCGACAGAAAACACAATTGCGTATTGTGTATTCGAATAGTATACCACCTGAAAGAAAAAACAAGCCTTTCCCCGCAAAAATGTAAGAGCAACATGATAATGTCCTAAAGTAGCAAAATAGAAATGTCCTGATTAAAATTAGGAGCTATGAAAACCTCATTCGTTACCTCCAAGTTTTCTTCCGAAGGAATGATCACAAGGGAGCCGCTTTTCCCCTCTTCCTCGCCTTCCCAGCAGCTTGGCTGAGGCAAAACAGAGCCGCTTGCCGCTGGGGAAAAGTCAGGGTTCGGGGGCAACCGTGAAACATGATCAAAAAGAAGAAATAAGGGGCTTCGTTTCGAGGAAAAACCCTTCCGGCCGATTACCTCCACGAATCAGGACATTTCTAACTTGCCAGCTATAGGACATTTCTATTTAGCCTTGACACTTTCCCTGCAAAAAAAGCATTTCCAGGGCTTTCTGGCGCTGTTCGGACCCGACAACCTTAGTATGAG
>DAONFX010000121.1:0-3597 GCA_035403825.1 Anaerolineaceae bacterium | reverse complement strand
GTTGGAACGCTGCCGTGGGCCTTTTGAGTCGGCTTTGAAGGATGCCGGCTTGAGCGCCAGCGCCATCGATGAGGTGGTGTTGGGGGGTGGTTCGACGCGCATGCCGATGGTGCAGGACCTGGTGCGCAGGCTGATCGGCAAGGATCCCAACAAAGGTGTCAACCCGGATGAAGTGGTGGCGGTCGGCGCGGCTATCCAGGCCGGGGTGCTCTCCGGGCAGGTCAAGGATATCCTGCTGCTGGACGTGACCCCGCTGTCGTTGGGCGTGGAAACGCTGGGCGGCGTGATGACGCGCATCATCGAGCGCAACACCACCGTGCCCGTGCGCAAGAGCCAGATCTTTTCGACGGCCGAGGACAGCCAATCGGCTGTGGATATTCACGTGCTGCAGGGCGAGCGCCCCATGTCCGCAGACAACAACAGTCTGGGCCGCTTCCGCCTGGACGGCATTCCCCCGGCGCCGCGCGGTCTGCCGCAAATCGAGGTTACCTTTGACATCGATGCCAACGGCATCCTCAATGTTTCCGCGCAGGACAAGGCTTCGGGCAAAGAGCAGCGCGTCACCATCACGGCCTCGACCAACCTGAACAAGGCGGATATCGAACGCATGGTGGCGGACGCCAAACGCAATGAAGCCGAGGACAACCGCCGCAAGGAGGTGGTTGAGGCGCGCAACCAGGCCGATAACGCCGCCTACCAGGTGGAGAAGGCGCTTCGCGAAACCGCCACGGTGCCGCAGGATCTGCGCGGCGAGGCTGAAAATGCCGTCCGCGATTTGCGCCAGGCGGCAGCGGGTGAAGATTTGAACCGCATCCGCAGCCTGACGGAAAACATTCAGCAACTCTACGCGCGCATTCTGCAATCGGCGCAAACCGCCGGCGGCACGAATGGAGCGGCGCAGGGCGGAGGCTCCTCGAGTGGGGGCAATCCTGAGGGTGATGTCGTCGAAGGCGAATTCCGCCAGGCATAAACCGGTGGGATTTGTGGAAAAACAACGGCGGACTGTGCAGTCCGCCGTTGTTAATTGCGTTCACCCGGGTGGGTCAAAAAGATTCTATGGATGCACCAGCGTACCCACGGGTTCGCCGAGCAGGGCTTTGCGCAGCGCGGCGTTATCCCACAGGTTGAGCACCAGGATGGGTAATTTGTTTTCCATGCACAGCGAGATGGCTGTGCTGTCCATCACTTCGAGGCGGCGGTTGAGCGTTTCGATGTAGGTGAGGTCCTCGAATTTCACCGCGGCCGGGTTTTTCTTCGGGTCGCTGTCGTACACGCCGTCCACTTTGGTAGCCTTGATCAGCACGTCCGCGCCAATTTCCATGGCGCGCAGTGCGGCGGCCGTGTCGGTGGAGAAGTAGGGGTTGCCCGTGCCGCCGCCAAAGATTACCACGCGGCCTTTTTCCAGGTGGCGGATGGCGCGCCGGCGGATGTAGGGCTCAGCTACAGTCGGCATTTCAATGGCGGACTGCACCCGGGTGATGACCTCGACGCGCTCCAGCGCATCCATCAAGGCCAGCGCGTTGATGACGGTGGCGAGCATGCCCATGTAATCCGCGGTCGCGCGGTCCATGCCGCTGTTCTCGCCGGTGGCCCCGCGCCAGAGATTGCCGGCGCCAATCACAATCGCGACGTCTACCCCCAGGGCGTGCACGCGTTTCACCAGGTTGGCGATGTGTGCCGCTTCCTTGGGGTCAATCCCAAAACCGGATGGCCCCGCCAGCGACTCGCCGGAGAGTTTCAGGAGTATCCGCTTGTATTTGGGTGCCGTGCCTTGTTCGGTCATGCTGCCTCCTTGCTGCTAAAAATAGAGCCAACTTTTGGTTGGCTCTGGTTTGCTGCTATTCAGCGCTTTCCTGCGGCTGGGTTGTTTCCCCCAGCGCCCAGCGCACGAAGCGCCGCACGATCAGGTTTTCTCCCAGGGAGCTGACTTTGTCCGTAATCAGGTCTGCCACAGTCTTGGATTCGTCGCGGATATATTTCTGGTTCAGGAGGACTTTCTCGTCCTTGAACTTTTTCATGTAGCCGTCTACAATCTTTGGGATGATCGCTTCGGGCTTGCCTTCAGCGCGCACGCGCTCGGCCACGGCCTTGGTTTCGGCCTCAATCACTTCAGCAGGGATATCCGCTTCGGAGATGTAGGTGGGTTGGGCGGCAGCAATCTGCAGGGCGATTTCGTGGGCCAGCTCCTGGAAGGAAGCGGTCTTGGCGACGAAATCGGTTTCGCAGTTGAGCTCGACCATCACCACCAGGCGGCCGTCGCTGTGGACGTACACTTCCAGGCGGCCTTCCGAGGCGACGCGATCGGCGCGTTTTTCGGCCGTTTTCAGGCCTTTTTCGCGCAGTTCCATCATTGCCTGTTCCATATTGCCGTTGGATTTCTCCAGGGCAGAGCGGCAGTCCATAATTCCGCAGCCGGTTTTCTCGCGGAGTTCTTTGATCATGTCAATCGTGATTTGCATAGTTATCCTTACTCAATACGCAAGCAGTCTCGCGTCTGGTTTATTTCTTGGTTCGGTTCAGGCTTCCACTGCGGGCGTTTCGCCGGTTTCGGGCTCTTCTTTGGCAGGAATCTTGGCGCGGGTTGCATCCCCGAGCAGCTCGTCATCACCCAGTTCGATGTCTTCATCGATTTTGCGGGAAATTACGGAGCGGGATTCGGGCTGTACTTCTTCCACTTCCTCTTCTTTGCGCATCATGCGGCCTTCTTCGGCGGCGTCAGCGATGCGGCCGACGATGAGTTTGATGGCGCGGATGGCGTCGTCATTGGAAGGAATGACGTAATCAATCATACTGGGATTGCAGTTGGTGTCCACCATCGCAATGATCGGGATTTCCTTGATATACGCTTCTTTCATGGCGGTCTCTTCGCGTTCGATGTCCACGATGAAAACCAGGTTGGGCAGGCGCTTCATGTTGCGGACGCCGCTCAGGCGGGTTTCCAGACGGGCGATTTCGCGTTGGATGAGCAGGCCTTCTTTTTTGGTCAGCTGATTGATTTCGCCGCTTTCCACCAGTTTCTCCAGGCGGGTAAGCTCGACGATACGCTGTTGGATGGTGACCCAATTGGTCAGGGTGCCGCCCAGCCAGCGCTGGTTGACGTAGGGCATGCCGCAGCGTTCGGCTTCTTCCTGGATGGTTTCCTGCGCCTGGCGTTTCGTGCCGACGAAGAGGATGGTGCCGCCGGCAGCGACAGCGTCGCGCACTACGTTGAAGGCTTCATCCAGCAGTTTGACCGTTTGCTGCAGGTCGATGATATGGATACCGTTGCGTTCGGTGAAGATGTACGGACGCATTTTGGGGTTCCATTTGTTGGTACGATGTCCGAAATGGACGCCGCTCTCGAGGAGCGCTTTCATGGATATAGCGGGTGACATAAATACTCCTTTGCGTTATGCCTCCGCCCGGCTTTACGGCAGCTCCGAACCCTTGCGGGCACGCGGGAGCGCCTATGCCGTGGCGTGTGTGATTAGTGTCCCGGGCTATTGCCCGAGCGTCCCATAGTATAACACAGATTAAAGTCAAGCGGAAAAGCGGAGGCAGGAGTGTAAGAGCAACATGATAATGTCCTAAAGTAGCAAAATAGAAATGTCCTAATTA
>DAONFX010000120.1:0-3620 GCA_035403825.1 Anaerolineaceae bacterium | reverse complement strand
GGTGGAGCGGCAGCGCAATCCGACATTCCACGGATGGTGAGAAACATGCAGCGGGTTTCGTTTTTGGATATTGTTGTTAGGTTTCGCTCCCGCGCTTCTGCACCCAGCTTAAATGGCTTGTCATTTTGAGCCGCAGGCGAAGGATCTGCATTTCTTGCCTGGATTCTTCGCTGCGCTCAGAATGACAAAAACTCGTTCTCCTATACTCACTGACAAAGTAATCCGCTCAAGGATGGGCACTCCGCCTTGCTGAGCCGCAGGCGAAGGACCCCGCCAGCCAAAAGATGCTGCGCTTTTCAAACCGCCTCGGTTTACAAGACATTCTCATCTACTCTTCCACAGGATAAAATTGGGGCTTTACATTGCCTGTTCACCCGTCTATACTTTATGCAGCAGTTCGGTCACCAAAAATAACACGAACAATGCAAAGTCCAGAGATTAGTGGTTTCTTTGTAGCGTGCCTTTGCGCCTCTTCAACTCGTTAGCGCAGACTCAGAATTCAGAATTAGCAGACACCATCAGCGAAGCGTCCATATGGAGAAGACTATCCTGGAGGACAAAAACATAGAACTCCATTTAGCGGAAATGCCAAAACACAGCCTCGAGATGATGGACGGGGATTCCAGCGAGGTAAGCTTGCGGGATAAGTACCAGTGCTCCCGGCTAATCTTACTGCTCCCCAAAGGCGCGGAAAACCTCACCGGCTCAAACGCGGTCATCGGGGGTGCCAGCGGGGATTGGGAACTACCTGCTTTGGTTGCACAGTCTGCTCTTCTGACCTGTATACCGGCGTGGATGAGCTCTGTCGCCGCAGAAGGCACGGCACAGGGTCAGGGTGGCGGCGCTGCGCCACCCGCGGGATATGCCTTTGCACTACAAGGCAGCCAATGAATCAATGCTTGGGATTGACCGCGCACCCTTCTATGGGCTTGGGCGCAGGAACTGCACGATGTAGAAAATATCAGATTTGTTTTGCAACTTTAGGCACGTTTTTGTATGAGGGCACTTTTCAGGAGGAAAAATGAAGAAACTCGGAGTTCTGCTTTTTGTCATTAGCATCGTAGTGGCGCTGCCCGTCGGTGCCGCAGCCAGCCCGGCGCGGGAAGAGGCGGTTAACGCGCAGGTCACGCTGGTTTCCACCGTTACGGTTTCCCCGTACCAGCCCTTTCAGGAAGGTGCCTTCCACGTCCAAGAGGCCTTTACCGGAAGTATGGGCACCTATTTCGTGTATTACATCGACGACATGTTCGCGGACATGGTCCAACTGGTCGGTGTTGCCTGGAACCCCGGTGCAATGTGCGGGTATGACTCCGCGCAATTAAAGGTAACCTGCAGCTCCGCCACCGCAATAACTTTTGTGACGATTGATATCGACATGGCTTACACGGTCAGCGATTACACTGGGAATGTCATCTGGATGGGTTGGGCCGGAAATTACTCGGGTTACACGATGGATTACACGATTGCGCTGAACTATCCCAGCCCGCTGGTTTACCTGACCTATTACGGCGACGACGCTCCGGTCAGCATCACCCCGACGCAAATTACCTGGCATAAGGTCAGCGCTACCACGCAAATCCAGATGGTAGGTTACGCGGCTTTTTCCGACGCGCGCGTTTATGCCTCTTTTATGCCGATTGTTGTGCGCTGAGCCGGCTGATCACTTTTCCCTCACCAGCGCGTCGGATAAACAAAAACCGGGGAGCTGAGAAACCCATCTCCCCGCGGAAATCTATTTACTTCATCAAGGCGGGCAAGTACAGCCTCACGAGCATAACCCCGGCGTTGACCATGCGCGAGGCCGAAGGGATGCCATTCACATACCCTGTGATGCGCGCGGGTCCGAAATTCAGCCCCCACAGCCCTTTTGACATGTAAGTTTGGGCGCTGAACATTTCCGGCGAGATATTCCTGACCTGGCCGCTGTCCAGCCGCTAGACGCGCACAACGGGCAGGTTGGTGGGAGTGCTGTAGGCGCGCAAGTAAGCGCTTAGGCGGCAGATTTTTCGGAGGTGCAAAGCGCACCCTCCTAGGAGGGTGCGCTACTTTGTGGGTGAGAGGTAGAAACTTCTTAGAGCGCGAAAGCCAGCACGGCAAACCACAGCGCCATGCTCAGGAAGATCGCCCATTCCGCGATGCTCAAGCCGCTGACGCGCGGACGGGCTTTTTCCGCGGGGGCTTCCAGAGCCTTGGCTTCCTTGCCGCGGCGTAAAGTCAGCGCGAGGAAGCACGCGAACGCGGCAATGGCAGGCACTCCCGCCAAGCCGTAGAAGCGCGGGATGCGCACGGCGCCTTCCGCTTGGGTGATGATGACAACCGTGAAGAGGATTAACATCGCCAGGCCGGCGCGGAAAAACGCCATGGCAGAAGCGGTATGCTGTTTATAAAGGTTGAGCGGGAAGAGACCCACAAGCGTCAGACTGAGGGCGCACAGCGCGCCAATCACGCCGGCTATCCGGGAGAGCAGGCCCGGCAGGATGAGGCCCAGCGAGATGCAGGCCACCAGCAGGCTCAGGCCGCTGACCATCAGGCTGATGTTGAACCAGCCGGCCTTGGCGGAGACGCCCTCTTCGCCGAGCTCGGAGATGAAATGATTGAGCGGGGAGTAGCGCTCGCCGTCTTTGCCGCGGTAAGAAAACCCGGCGATGAGAGAACCGATAAGCAGTGCCAGCACGCTGACCAGGCCAGCAAGTTTGAAAGTAAGCGGATCAGAGAAAAATGTCACAGACTGTCTCCTTTAGAAAGATCTGATAACAATATACCCCAAACTCAAGCCCCGGCGGGCTCATTCCGGTAGGGGCCAAAGCGGCGATATTTAGCCGGGTCCGCGCGGGAAAGCCTGCCTGAGCGCGGGCTGAGCAGGTAGAAGCCGTCCGCGCGGTGCAGCAGGGGGATGCGCCGGCGGGCTTGTAGGAATGCCGCGCGCATTTCTTCGGAGAGGTAATAGTACGAGTCGTAATCCTCGGGGCAATCCAGCAGGAGCTGGTCGTAGGTTTGCACGAACTCCGCGCGGAACTGCGGGCTGACCGCTTCCAGGTGGCTGATGAGCCAGCAAGTCGGCTCGAAATCCCAGTGGTAAGCCAGGCCAATGAAGCGGTCATCGGCTGTGATGTAGGGAAAGAAGGGGAACTGCCGGCAGGTGATGCTGCGATATTCACGCTTGCAGGCTTGCGGGCCCAGGCAGGCCAGCAGGCGCATATGCGCGGGGGTGTCGGCTTCCAGGCGGGCGGGATCCTCGGGTTCGGAGCTGCATTCATCCCCGCGCCAGAGGTGCCAGAGCGCTGTGCGCGGGCGCAGGTACTCCCATTCTTCGTGGTAGGCGACTGGAACCGCGCAGCAGATATCGCAGCAGAATGGGATGCCGCGCGGGTTGAAAGGAGCGCAGCGCAAGCCGCAGTCGAAGCTTGTCGCGGGCGCGTTGAAGCCGGCGTAGAGGGTCGGGATATTGAGGGGCGGGCGGGGCATAGCCTGATTCTATCAGGAACCTGTCGGGGAGAGGGCTTTTTGTGTCATGCTGAGCGAAAGCGAGGCATCTTTCGACTGGCGGGATCCTTCATCATCGGCTCAGGAGGACAGGCTGCCCGTTATTGCCCAAGGCGGGTGTTCGAACCGGCGAAGAG
>DAONFX010000119.1:0-3740 GCA_035403825.1 Anaerolineaceae bacterium | reverse complement strand
TCTACAGCCGGGTTTTGGGAGGTGTGCGCTTGCGCGCTTATCAGGATGCCGCAGGGGAGACCATCGCGCGTTCGGTATTGGAAAAGCTCGGGCTTTCCATCGTGGTGATGTTCCCGCGCCAATCTGGCAAGAACATGCTGCAGGCACAGTTGGAAGTGTACCTGCTGACGCGCTTCGCGCTCTGCGGCGCGGAGATGGTCAAATTTTCGCCGACTTATCAGCCGCAGAGCCTGAACGCCATGCGCCGGCTGGAGACTGCCCTGCAGGCAAATTGGCTGACCCGCGGCTCTTGGAAGAAAAGCGCCGGGAATCATTACCGCTTTGGCAACGCGCACCTGACCTTTCTGTCCGCCGCGCCGGAGTCCAACGTGGTCGGGGCAACGGCTTCCACGCTGCTGCAGCTGGACGAAGCGCAGGATATCGGCATCGAAAAGTATGACAAACAAATCGCGCCGATGGCGGCTTCCACGAATGCCACGCGCGTGTTTTGGGGAACTGCGTGGACGACGCACACGCTGCTGGCGCGCGAGCTGCGCCTGGCAAGGCAGGCGGAAGCACGCGACGGCATCCGCCGGGTGTTTTGTCTGGGGGCAGAGGCGGTGCGCGCAGAAGTGCCGGCTTACGGCCTATTTGTGGATGAACAAGTGGCGCGCCTGGGCAGGACCCACCCGATGGTGCGCAGCCAGTACTTTGGCGAGGAAATTGACGCGGAAATCGGGCTCTTCACGCCGGCGCGCACAGGGCTGATGCAAGGCAGTCAGGCAGTGCAAGACGCGCCCGAACCCGGGAAGACTTACGCGCTGCTGGTGGACCTGGCGGGGGAGGATGAGCAGCTGCGCGCCAATCCGGCTGGAGAGGGGGATATTGCGCTTGCCAACCCCGGCAGGGATTCCACCGCCATTACCATCGTCGCAGTGGACAGCCGCGCTCGCGCGGGCGACCTGACCGGAAAACCCGTCTATCGGGTGGTGCGCCGGGAGCTTTGGACCGGCGAAAAACACAGTACGCAGTACGCGCGCTTGCTGGCGCTGGTGGATCGCTGGCAGCCGCGTAAAGTGGTCGTGGATGCCAGCGGCGTCGGCGCGGGGGTGGCCTCTTTTCTGGCGGACCGCCTGGGTGAGCGCGTCGTTCAGCTCAACTTCAACCGCCAGGTAAAGTCCCGCCTGGGTTGGGGCTTTCTGGCGGTCGTGGATACCGGGCGCTTTCAGGACTACCTGCCCGCGGACCCACACAGCCAGCAGGGGCAGCTGCACGCGCTCTTTTACCGGCAACTGCAGGCTGTGGCGTATGAGGTCAGCCTGGGTCCGGAGCGCAATATCCGCTGGGGCGTGCCGGAAGCCGCGCGCGACCCCATGGAAGGCAGCAAACTGCACGACGACCTGGTGCTTTCGGCTGCGATGACCTCCGTGTTGGACGAGCAGAGTTGGGGAGAAGCGCATGAGCCGCTGCTCATCCAGGCGGCGGACCCTTTGCGTGAGATGGATGGAGCCTTCTGATGGACGATTGCAATGTCAACGGGCAATTTGCCTTTGGAATTGACCTTTCGGTCTACAACAGCAGCGCAGACGGCAAGCGCAGACCGGATTTTGAGCGGATTGCCGCGCACCAGCCGCGCGTGGAGTTTGCCGCGCTGCGGACGGGGCAGTCCTGGGGATATCGCGACCCGGCTTTCGCGTTTTATGTGCAGGAAGCGCGGCGCATCGGTTTATGCGTTTTGCCGTATCACGTGGTCTTCCCTGCTGAGTCTGCTGCCCGGCAGATGGACGCTTTCCTTGGCATTCTGGAAGGGGAAGACCTGGAACATCTGCGCCTGGTTTTGGACATGGAGCTGGAACATGGGCAGACCCGCCGCAGGATTACCGACACGCTGAACGCCTGCCTGGAAATCCTGGACGAAGAGACCGGCCGCTATCCGATTGTGTACTCGCGCGCGTCTTGGGTGGACCAGTATCTGGAGGTCTCGGATTTGCCTGAACTGGATTGGTGGCTGGCGCAGTATTACGCCCGGCGCGCTTACCCGGGCTTTACGCCCGAGTATCCCTGCCCGCCGCGCCTGCCCAAAGGAATTTCGAGCTGGCTGATTCATCAGACTGCAGAACGCGCGCCAGCCATCGGCGGTTCGGGCTGGTACATGGATTACAACCGCTGGGCCGGGAAAAGCGAAGACCTGCTGCGGTACTTTGGCAGGCAAATTGAGACCGTGCCGCAGCTTTGCCCGCTGGACGGGAAACCCTGCCCGCGCGGGACAGCGCAAAACCAAATAACCCACAAGCTGAAAAGGAAAGAGGACGTGTATGGGAATCTTTAGGCGCACGAACAGGACGAGCACAATCGAAGCACAGGACCAGCAAGCCGACGCCGGGGAGCTGCGCGCCGGTTTGAGCCTGGTGGAAAACGACAACAGCTTTTTGGTAGGCGCCAGCGCTTTGGGCGACCAACCGCGCGACCGACATGCCTGGGACCGGCTTCAGGTGATGGACGACTGCCTGGACGCCTGGCGCTTTAACCCGCTTGCGCGCCGGATTATCGAGCTGACCACCCAATATGTGACCGGAGGCGGAATGCGCGTGAACTGTGCGGAGAGCCGCACGGGGGAGTTTCTGCTCGCGTTCTGGCGGCACCCGCTGAACCGCATGGACGCGCGCCTGGTGGAGCTTTCGGATGAGCTGGCGCGCAGCGGTAACCTGTTCCTGCTGCTCTCCACCGATCCTGGCGGGATGTCTTACCTGAGGGTGGTGCCTTCCGCGGATATTGAGCGCATCACTTCGCAGCCCAACGATGTGGAACAGGAACTGACCTTCCACACCCGCCCGGATCTCAACGATATCTCGCTCTGCTACCCGGCCTACGACCCACTGCAAGACAGCCCGGAGATGCCGCCCGTGATGCTGCATTACGCCGTGAATCGGCCGGCGGGTGCGCAGTGGGGCGAATCCGACCTGGCGCCAGTGCTGCGCTGGCTTTCGCGCTATGCCTCGTGGTTGGAGGACCGCGTGCGCCTGAATCGCTTCCGCAACGCCTTTATGTACGTGGTCAAGGCCCGCTTTGCCACGGAAAACGCGCGGGCGGCAAGACAATCTCAGCTGGCTGCCAATCCGCCCGCTTCCGGCTCCGTGCTGGTAACGGACGAGAGTGAGGAATGGTCGGTGATTGCCCCGCGCCTGGAAGCGCTGGACGCCTCCACGGATGGCTTGGCCATCAAGAAGATGATTGCCGCGGGCGTGGGGCTGCCGCTGCACTTTCTGGCTGAGCCGGAATCCAGCACGCGCACGACCGCGGAAGCTTCTGACGGACCAACTCTGCGGCGCTTTGAACAAAGGCAGCGCACTTTGCGTTGGATTTTGGAGGACGTGCTGCGGGCAGCGCTGCGGCGGGCGGCCCGAGCGGACTCGAGCCTGAACCCCGAGGCGGTTTTTCAGGTACAGGCCGGCGATATCTCCGCGCGAGATAACGGAGAGCTGGCGGAAGCCGGAAGTAAAGCCGCGGTGGTGGCGCAGCAACTTTACGCCCAGGGTCTCATCGATAAAGCGGAGCTGCTGCGCCTGGTCTATCGTTTTCTTGGAGAAGGAGGGGAAGATGTAAAAATGCCGTAAATGCATCGGCAGCCGCGCGCATGGTACGGCAATTCGCGGCAAAAAACTAAGCCTGATATCTGGAGAAAGGAAAAAAAATTGCCTGAAATAACTGAACCAAAAACGGCTGAACCCGCTGAAAAGCCTTGGGAGCAGCGCCAAAGGTTG
>DAONFX010000118.1:0-4163 GCA_035403825.1 Anaerolineaceae bacterium | reverse complement strand
GCTCGCGGTGGTCATCGCCACGCTGCGGGGGCTGTTCAGCTCCCAGCCCGGCAGTCCGTTCGGCCGCCCCATGTCTGCTGCCCTTGCACACTCGTCTGAGAGCCCGGCGAGCTCCAGCGCTCCATCATCGATGACGCCAGAGGAACAGGCGGAGCTACCTGCAGACATGGGAGGCGAAGCCCAGGCTGATGCTGCGGGAGATGGCTCACTTTCCATCGGCACGGATTTATCGCTAAGTCCGTTTACAGCAGAGGATGAGACGCGCGCGAGCCAACCTGCCCAAGCCGACCTGCCCACCGTGCGGCAGGCCTGGTACGAGCGCGTGTTCAGTCTGCCGCCTGAGTCACACAAAACGGCTGCCTGGGTCCCGACCGTCGCGCTGCTAATCTACTGGTCCTTGATGAGCTTGCTGACCTTCTCCTACGCAGGCGAACGCATGCCCTGGTTGACCACGCACATCAGCATGCCGATGATTCTTGCCAGCGGCTGGGCTTTGGGATACCTGGTAGAGCACACCGATTGGGAAGCTGTCCGGCGCAAAAAAGGCTGGCTGGTCGCGCTGCTCAGCCTGGTGTTCCTGGTCGCTTTCAGCAGCATGCTGGGCGCGCTGCTCGGGTCTGTACCGCCTTTTTCGGGGAAAGACCTGGTGCAGCTGCAAGCCACCAGCACATTCCTGTTGGCCGCAGTGGGCGCTCTTGCCAGCCTGGCGGGCCTGGTTTTCCTGTTGAAAGACTGGCAGCCGCGCACCTTTTTGAAAACACTGCTGCTCACCTGCTTTGGAGTCTTGGCTGTGCTCACCTTCCGTACCGCGTACCGTGCCGCTTACATCAATTATGACAACGCCAAGGAATATCTGGTCTATGCGCACTCCACGCGCGATATGAAGGATGTGCTGGAACAGGTGGAGACGATTTCCAAACGCCTGTACGGGGATAAGTCCATCGCGGTCGCCTACGATAACGACGCGCTCTATCCCTTCTGGTGGTACCTGCGCGACTACCCCAACAGGGTCTGGTTTGGCGATAAAATTACCAAGGACTTGCGCAACTCGCCTGTAATCCTGGTGGGCAGCGCCAATTTTGCCAAGATTGAGCCGCTGGTGCGGGACGACTACATCATGTACGAATACAAGCGCATGTGGTGGCCGATGGAAGCCTACCGCAACCAGAGCTTTGGCTCGCTGTGGCAAATGCTGAAAAATCCGGCCATGCGTTCGGCGCTGTGGGAAATTTGGTTCAACCGCGATTACACACAGTATGCCGCGGCGACCGGCGACGGAAGCCTGACCCTGGCGACCTGGTCGCCTTCGGACTTACTGCGCATGTACATCCGCAAGGATGTGGCTGCGCAAATCTGGGAATACGGGGTTGAACCGGTGGAAACCGCCCCGAAAGTGGACCCGTACGCGGGCAGCACTATCAGCCTGGACCCTGTAAAGGTTATCAGTTCTGCCGGCAACCTGACTTTCTCCGCGCCGCGCGGGTTGGCTGTCGCGCCAGACGGCAGCCTGTTCGCAGCGGATTCGCGCAATCACCGCATCGTGCATCTGGACGCGAACGGCCTGTACCTCAACTCCTGGGGCGGATACGCCAATGTGCTGGAAGGACCCGCCCCGCAGGGCTTGTTCAATGAGCCCTGGGGCGTGGCGGTTGGACCGGACGGATTGGTATATGTAACCGACACATGGAACCACCGCGTGCAGGTTTTCACTCCTGAGGGCGAGTTCCTGCGCATGTGGAGCGAGTTTCTGGTGGACGGCGTGCTGGACTCCTTTTGGGGTCCGCGCGGCATTGCCGTGGACGCCCGGAGCCGGGTCTATGTGACCGATACCGGCAAGCAGCGGGTGGTTGTTTTTGACAGCCAGGGCAATTATCTCACCCAGTTTGGCAGCCGCGGCATGGGCATCGGGCAGTTGGACGAGCCGGTTGGCATCGCCGTGGATGCCGCTGGCAAAGTGTACGTGGCAGATACCTGGAATAACCGCGTGCAGGTCTTCTCCCCGAACGCAGACGGCACTGTCTTCACCAGCGTGCTCACCTGGGATGTGGACGCCTGGACGACTGACTCGCTGGACAACAAGCCCTTCCTGGCTCTGAGCCCGGATGACCAGGTAATTCTCACTGACCCGGACCTTGGGCGGGTAATCCGTTTTGACAACCAGGGCGTTTTCCTGCAATTGTGGGGCGGCTACCAGAACTCCTTCCTGATGGGGATCATCAGCGGCGTTGCTGTCGGGATGGACGGTAGTGTGTGGGTCTCCGATGCCTTGAACAATACCCTGCTCCAGTTTGTGCCGCCCGCGGTTCCGTAAGTCCGCAAGCATTCTTGAAGAAAAAGAGGCAGTTCGGAGATGAACTGCCTCTTTTCGTTTTTGCCAGAACCAGCTCTGCCGCGGATGCTTTCCCGTCCGGAATACAGTTCGTTTGCTGTTGGAGCTAAGATGCCCTTGGAGAAGAGCGGAATAGAAGGGGAACCTGGTGAAACAAACAACCCCTGAGCGTGTCAGGGGCTGTATGTTCTCGGTTTGAAAAAACTCACGCCTTAGAGGTAGCCTTGCTTACGACTTGCGAGAAAGCTTTGGGGTCCCGTACGGCCAGGTCAGCCAGAACCTTGCGGTTCAGAATGATTTCTGACTGCCGGAGCGCGCTGATCAGCCGGCTGTAGGTGATGCCGTTCTGGCGGGCTGCCGCGTTGATCCGCACAATCCAGAGCCTGCGCAAATCGCGTTTGCGATTGCGTCGGTCGTTGTAAGCGTACCATTGGCTTTTCATGTACGCTTCATTGGCGCGCTTGAACAGATGATTTCGGGTTCCCCGATAACCGCTATTGTGGGCTATCCGGCGCTGGTGGCGTCGGTGGCGGTATGGTCCACTCTTTACTCTTGCCATTTTGTAATCTCCTTTGCGGTCCCCTGGGCGTCAGATTTGCATCCAGTTGCATACACCCAGCAGCCGCGCTAAAACGAATCGACAGGACCTTAGTCCTTTTTGCTCATGTAGGGCGCCAAACGCTTGATGTGCTTGACGAGACCGCTGGATTTTACAGCGATAGTCTCGGAAAGCAGAGCTTTCGTACGCTTGGAGGTATTGCGGCGCAGATGACCTTTCCCGATTTTGGTGCGCACAACAGTACCGGTTCCAGTGGTACGGAAGCGTTTTGACGTGGCCTTATGAGTCTTCAACTTGTACTTTCCACTGCTTTGTTTTCTGGGCACGTTCAAACTCCTCTAAGAAAATGCAACGGCTGTGAACCGACCGCAGCCGTTGGTATTAATACCGACCTATCATTATAACAGATTAACGCAGAGTCAAGAAACTACTTTTTCGGGCTGAGCAGCATGAACATTGTGCGCCCTTCCATATTCGGCGCCTGTTCAATCTCGCTCACATCCTTCAGGTCCTCGGCGATTTCGCGCAAGTCTTCCAGCGCCAATTCGGGGTAGGTAATCTCCCGCCCGCGGAAGCGGATGGTGACGCGGACTTTCATGCCGTTTTTCAGCCAACCGCGCGCGTCATCCACCTTAAAGCTGCGGTGATGATCGCCGGTTTTCGGGCGCAGACGGATTTCCTTGACCTCGATTTTGGTCTGGGCTTTACGGGCTTCACGTTCCTTCTTTTCTTTATCGTAGAGGAACTTGCTGAAATTCATGATCCGGCACACTGGCGGATCGGCATTGGGAGCGACTTCCACCAGGTCCAGACCGGCGTCGTCTGCCCTGCGGAGTGCTTCGCTGGTGGAGACAATGCCGACGTTTTCGCCGTTTTCATCCACCAGGCGGACTTTCTCAACCCTGATGCGTTCATTGATTCTGTATTCTTGTTTACTACTAATCTTCTCTTCTCCTTGGTATACCTTAACGAATAACATATCATCTGATGGTATGTTCAACGGGTAATATTACCATATACGCGCGGTAATCGTCAACAGGAGAACGCTATCTGGCAAAACAGCCAGAACGCTTTTCGGATCTTAGGTCATCTTTGCAAACTGAGGCAGCGTGTTGGGGATTGTTCAGCAGCACTGCGTGAAATCCTGAGGATTCTGAGGTAATATCAATGTGTATTTTGGACGCTGCATTTGACCATCAGTTGAGCCTGAAACATAACACACCACCGGAGGAATAATGACTTTTGAGCAGAACCTGGAAAAATACGCCGACCTGA
>DAONFX010000117.1:0-4365 GCA_035403825.1 Anaerolineaceae bacterium | reverse complement strand
CCCCTTGCCAGCGCGGGAAATGTGATATACTCTGGCGGCTCTCATGGTGAGAGCTTTTCTTTGGGTGTGTTTTGGACGTTCCAATTTCAGCCCTGGGTTAGCCCCGGGCATTTTGTTGGGAGGCGCGGCACCGCGAGGAGCCGCCCGGCTGTAATAAAACGTTTTGCGGAATCATCAAGACATCCCCCTGAGTGAAAATGAATTTGCGGTAATCAGCCCCTGGGTTTCAGGGCGCTCTTCACCGCGCAAGCAGGAACAGGAGTTTTGATGACCGAAGCGTACAGCATAAACGATAATTTTGATGAATTAAATCTGCGCCCCGAATTGGCGCAAGCAGTTAACACCCTCGGTTATACCCAACCGACGCCCATTCAGCGCGGGATTATCCCCCTGATGATGGCCGGGTATGACGTCACCGGGCAAGCCCAAACCGGCACCGGCAAGACCGCCGCGTTTGCCATTCCCATCCTGCAGCGCCTTGACCCGGCCGCCAGGCTGCCGCAGGCACTGGTCGTCGCGCCGACGCGCGAACTGGCTTTGCAGGTGGCAGAAATGACCCAGGCTCTGGGTCAATACCTTGAGGTGAAAGTACTCGCCATTTACGGCGGCACCGCCTACAGCGAGCAGTTGGCTGGTTTGCGCAGGGGTGCGCAAATTGTGGTCGGGACGCCCGGGCGCCTGTTGGACCTGGCAAAGCGCGGACGCCTGGACCTGAGCGCCGTGCGTTTTGTGGTTCTGGACGAGGCTGACGAAATGCTCTCGATGGGCTTCATCGAGGACGTGGAAAGTTTGCTGGCGCAAACCCCGGGTGAACGTCAGACAGCCCTCTTTTCCGCCACGCTGCCCAAACGCATCCTGCAATTGGCCGAAAACTACCTGCGCGAGCCCAAAACTGTGCGCATCGAAGCCGAGCAGGTGACCGTATCCGCGACGGAACAGCGCTTTTACCTCGTGAACGAGTTCGACAAGCTGGCGGTGCTCACGCGGCTTTTTGAAGTCGAGAATATCAGCACCGCGCTGATTTTCACGCGCACCCGCGCCCGCACCGGCGAGCTGGTGAACGAGCTGAACCTGCGCGGCTTCCCAGCGGAAGCGCTCAGCGGTGATATGAGCCAGGACGCGCGCGAGCGCACTATGGCACGCTTTCGCAGCGGGAATGTCAAAGTCCTTGTGGCGACAGACGTTGCCGCGCGCGGGCTGGACGTGGAAGGCATCTCGCACGTCTTCAACTTTGACCTGCCGGATGAAGCCGAGCTGTTCGTGCACCGCGTGGGCAGAACCGGCAGAGCCGGGCGCACAGGCACCGCGATTTCGCTGGTCACCCCTTCCGAACGCCGCCTGCTGCGGGAAATTGAACACTTCACCAAGCAAGAAATGCGGGCTTGCAGCATCCCGACTCCGGAAGAAATACAGGCAAAACGTCTGAACGACTTGATGACCAAAATCATGATGTGGCTCAAGCGCGGCAGAGCCAAGGAAGAACGCGCGCTGGTGGACGGCCTGGTCGCCAACGGCGCAGACCCGCTGGAGCTGGCCGCCGTGGCGCTGAAGATCGCCCGTGCGGAAGAAAAGCAGCGCCCGATTGCTTCCGTCAGCCCACTGCCCGAAAAAGCGGTTCGACCGGAGCGCCGCCCGCGCGCCGGGGCTGGATTCGCGGGCAAGACTGCCGAAGACAGAAGCTCTGCGCCGCGCCGCACGCACGAAGAGCGCTCTGCGAGAGAACCGCGGCGGGACAGCGCAGACCATCCGCGCGAAGCCGGGATGGTGCGCATGGTGCTTGGCCTGGGACGTCAGGACGGCATCCGACCCGGCGATGTGGTTGGGGCGATTGCTTTCCACGCGGATATCCCCGGCTCCAGCCTTGGGAAAATCATCATCCAGAGCGACCGCACCATGGTCGATGTCCCCGAGGAGTACGTCGGCAAAGTGCTGGCTGGCAATGGGCGTTACATCATACGCAAACAGGAATTTAACCTGCTGGCAATGAATTGATTTTCTGAGAGCGGAAGGAGCGCGGACCCGACTGGTCCGCGCTTTTTTCAACTGTTTACCCGGTCATGCTCACGTGATTAGCGGCGGCGAATTCCGCGGCGTAGTCCCTGTTCGTGAAAGTGAAATCCAGTGAATTGATCGCATACATGCTGGTTTTCATATTCACGGTTAAGCCCAGTCCGCCTTCTTCGGTCACGAACGGAATTTGTCGGAATTTGGGTTCGAACAGAAGCAGCAGGAGATGCACAAGAATGAACGCTAGGAAACCGAGGATCAGGTTTCCGATGCAAGGGATAATTAGCGGGATGAGCAGGAAGTTCAGCCCGGACGGGAGCGTGTTCCCGAATGCCGTCAGCGGCTTGAAGAGAAAGAACCAACCGATAAAGACGATCAGGAAGACGGGTAGTCCGATCGCGCCGAGCAGATTTTTATATCTGCTGAACACGATCGAATGGTCAAGGCAGTAGGGCACGTGCAGTTGGGCGGAAAACGAGGCAGTACGTTTGCCAACGGTTTTTCCACCCGAGAGATCGATGACCTGGTATGTTTCCACGGGCTTGTTGCAATAGACACAGCGCTGGGGGAAGTTTACCTGCAAGCTTTGCCTGCCCGTTTCGAATGCTTGCAGGTTTGGGTTCATAGGGACAACGACTTTATATTTCATGGGGACCTCCTTTCATGAAATCAGGTGTTGGTGAGGCATCTCGCGCGCAAGTCGGGAGACCCCGTCATCTTGATGCCCTAAAGCCGTGGGCGAGAAGCAAGGATACTGGGAGCCTCAGCGATTGCCGTATGGAAAATTGGATTGGACACTTCCATTATGCGTATTTTTGAGTCCAACGTCAACCTGGCTTCAGAGCCTGGCGTGGGGTAGGGCGCTTTGCGTTGTATAATCGGGTTATGGAGATTGCGGTTATCGGAGCAGGGGCGTCGGGGATATTCGCGGCATTGGCAGCGGCACAACCCGGTAAGCGCGTCACGCTTTTCGACCATAACCCTGAAATCGGGAAAAAGTTGCTGGTCACCGGCAGCAGCCGCTGCAACATCAGCAACACGATGGTAAGCCCGGAGCGGTATGCTTGCGCCGATGAGGGTTGGATGCGCGCTTTTTTCCAGGCCTACCCGCCCGCGCGTCTGCTGAACCTGCTGGACGAGCTCGGCATCCCGACCTACCGCACCGCGGATGGCTGGTATTATCCGCTCTCCAATTCAGCACACTCTGTGGTGGAAATTCTGCGCGCCAACCTGCTCGCCCGTGAGGTGGAAGATTCGCTTTCTACGCAGGTGGTCGATTTGCGCCGCGCGGGGGGCGGCTTCGCGCTGCGGTTTCCCTCCGGCGAGCCGGCCAGAGAGCGTTTCTTCGACAAGGTTGTGCTGGCGGCCGGCGGCAAAGCCTACCCGGCTTTGGGTTCGCGCGGTGAATTGTTTCCAGCGCTCACGCGCCTTGGACACCGTGTGGTTCCGCTCGTCCCCGCGCTGGGGCCGCTGGTGGTGGCGCCTGGCAAATTCCAGGCTCTGCAGGGGCTGCGCTTTGATGTGGGTACGGCTGTCTATCAAGGCGGCCAGCGCCTGGGCTCCTCGTTCGGCAATGTGATTTTCACCGCTAAGGGCCTGAACGGCCCGGGTGTGATGAACATCTCGCATCTGGCCGCGCGAGGCGGGGAAGGTCTGCGTCTGGAGTTGGATTTTCTCGCCCCATTTCATGCGGAACTTTCTGAGGACGCGCTCCGCCGCACCAACAGCCTGGGCCCGCTGGTCTTCCTGAACCGCTTTTTTCCGCCCAAAGCCAGCCGCTTCTTTCTGGACTACGCCGGTATCGGGGCGGGGGATCCGGACGGGCTGCAAAAGTTGTTGGCCGCGCTGCGCAGTGTCTCGCTGCCAATCCTGGGAACCAGAAGCTTTGACGAGAGTCAGTTGAGCGCGGGCGGGGTGCCTGTGACGGAAGCCTCCCCGGAGACCTGTGAGTCCGCCCGGGTCCCCGGTTTATATCTGGTCGGGGAGACACTGGACGTCGTCGGGCCCTGCGGCGGCTACAACCTGCACTTTGCGTTTACTTCCGGCACGCTGGCGGGCCTTCATCTTGCCGGACTGGCTGAGAGGACTTAATGCCCTGTTGAGCGCGCTTGGCAGATATGCTGTCTACGCGTGCTTTGCAAGCAAACCGAATGACTTAAAGGAGAGACCATGCCCATCCCGTTTATCGAACCATTTCGTATCAAAGTTGTTGAGAAGTTGAAGGTTACTACCCCTGAGGAGCGCGCGGACGCGCTGGCGAAAGCGCACAACAACCTGTTCGCCGTGCCAGCGGAAGACGTGTTCGTGGACTTGTTGACCGACAGCGGCACCGGCGCGATGAGTGATGCGCAGTGGGCG
>DAONFX010000116.1:0-4406 GCA_035403825.1 Anaerolineaceae bacterium | reverse complement strand
GGTTGTACACGCGCACCGACTTTCCAATCAGCTCGGATCCCTGCCAGTAGCCGCCCGGTGCGTTTTCCAAAACCAGTTCCGCGCGTTCGCAGCCGCCAATCTCCCGCCAGGAAAGCATCCGCGCCCGCAAATTGCCCGGCAGCAGCACAGCATTCCCTTCCAAATCTGAAATGATTGCCTGAAACACTTCGCCGTCAGTTTGCATCCGCACCTCACAGAATCTGCCTGCGGGTGCGGTACCAGGCCCGCACCCCAACGGAAGACTGCGGCAAAGCTGCCCCATTCGCGTCCACCTGAAAGCAGTAAAACCAGGAACGCGCGCCGGCAGGCAGCCCAAACCAATCTCCAACGCGTTGATGCCCGCGCAGCTGCTGCCCATCCAAGACCGTGTAGCTTTCACGTGTAAAGGAATCATCCATCAGCCGCTCGTCTGCGCCAATCCCCGCGGCCGCCTCAAACCAGGCAAAATTATCCTGAGGCAGCAGGAGCAGGTCGTCGAGCTCCAGCGTTTGTGCTCCCACAGCCGGTAAAAACGCCTCCAGACTCAGCTGCAGCCCGGCAGGCGCGTAGCGCGGGCTGAGACTGCCGAAGGGCAGCTGCAGCGGCGAAAGCGCCAAAAAGCGCGCCCCGCCTGGCGCGATTGCAGCCGGGCTGCAGAACACCGGAGCGTTCGTGCTGAGCAGCGCCCGAAAACGCGCCCCGTCCAGGCTCAACGGCGACTGAAAGCGCAGAAGGGGCAAAAAAAGCCGCCCGCCCAGAAGCGCCAGGGTTATGGTATCGAGCTCCCAGCTGGCGAAAGTCTGCCAGCTGCCGCCGGAGATGTTGAAACGCCCGAACGCCCCACCCGAGGCCGCGGACGCGCTGACAGCAGTAGCTTCCGGCGCGGCTTCCCCTTCCAACACCATGACCGGCTTTTCGGTGCTTGCCCGCTCGTGAAACGCTCCCACAAAAAGCTGCCCGAGCGCTGCGCTGCCGGTATTGGTGATTTGCAGGCGGATGGGTGCGGGCAGGTCAGTTTGCAGCCCGCTCGTGTCCACAAAAAAGTAGTTGTCGTTGCCGGCTGCCAGGCTGTCGTCCAGGTTCAGCAGGCTGGCGCTGTAGCCGCTCCCGCCGCTGTTTGCCAGGGTAAGCGCCTGCTCCGCGCCATCGAACCAGTTCAGCCGGGTGATAACCAAATCCACCGCCATTGCCCCGCCCTCTTCATACGCCAACGCGCCCGGAAGAGTGCGCAGCTCGGCATGCAGCAGCTGGGAATAGACCGGACTGCCGCCCTCAGGCGGGTAAGCGCGCAGATAAATGGCGTTCCCCAAGCCTTGCTCGCTTTTCAACCGCACAAGTTCCACCAGCTGCTCCAACCTCCGGATGACTGCCCTCAGCTGCAAGGGGCCGCCGCGCAGGCCGACCCGCAGCGTTTCGGTTCGGGTCGCGCCCGGGCCGGCTGTCGGGTCGTACTGCGTCCCAAGCAGACCGGGGTCCATCGGGCCCTCATTGATGCAATACCAGGCGCTTTCCTCCGGGTCCGCCAGGTTGCCCAAATCCAGCCGGCTCATAGTTCGCTCTCCTGGCGCCAATGCGGGCTCTCATTCCAGTTCCAGGCGCCAAAAGGCAGGCCGGCCTCACTTTGCAGGCTCAGCGCGCGCAAGCGGTCCAGCCCGGCATCAAACTGGCGTGAAAGGTGCGCGCACCACAAGCGCAGCGTATCCTCGCGCCCGAGCGCGCTGGCAAAACCGCTCAGGCGCTTGCGCAGGCTGAAATCCAGCGCGAAGGCAGCCGCCCCGCACACCAAAACCGGTACACAGTCCTCCGGAAGGCTGCTTTCCAGCGCGCCGTCCAAGCCCGCCAGGGTGTACTGCCTGCCCAAAAAGGCATTCATGCCCGCCAGAGCCTCGCGCACAGCTTCGGTTTGCGTGTCCGCAGGTATGTTCAGGTTCTGGGGGTCCAAAAACTGCTGGTTCAAGTGCAGGCATAGCTCGCTAAGCGTTGGCATGCCTGGCTCCCTTCGCCGGGGTCGGCTGTCCCGCAGGATGCAGCAGGTGCTGGTAATCCATTGGGTAAAAAGTGCGTTTTTTTCCATTGCTGTCCACCACCACCAGCACGCCGTTTTCCTTCACCGCGCAGCCCAGCAGGTCGGGCCCTGCCAGGGCTTCCGCCACCATTCTGATGTCCAACCTATCCATTTTTCCATTCTCCTCACAAGTGTCCATTTTCCCGCGGGTGGGCGGGCGCCCGGAAACCAGGCGCCCGCTTGTAAGCGCTACTCCTTATGCCCAGCCAGGCCGTCTTCCAGGGCGGTGCCCAGAATATAGGCTACCAGCACGGAAAGGATGCCCGCCAACTCTCCCGCCTCCAACGGGAAATCCGGCTTCCAGGCTTCCACCACCATCACGACCAAACCCATCAGGGCTGCCCAAAACTTCCGTGAGCTCAACAGGACTTTCCATTTCGGCATCTTTTTCTCCTTTTTTCTGCTGAAATTTTCTTACGCGACGTTCGACTTATACAGCGGTCTAAAGTCGTTCACCCACACGGCCAGGTAGTGGCGCACTTTCAGGCGGTGTTCATCGTTGCTGAAAACCGAAGGCGAAAGCTCGTCGCCCGCCACGAAAATCTCGGGCGCCAACCCAAAGCGCTCCCCCACGAAAATCGCCGGCACCACGCGCGGGTCGCACACCGCCGCCCAATCGCTGTCATCCGACCAATCCGGCACGACCACCGGCACCGCGCTGCCCTTCAGCACATTGTCGTACACGTAGCCGCTTTCCCGCACCAAAGCGCCAGTGCACAGCTCCATGGCAGTCTTCTGCAGAGCGCGCGGGATGAGGATGAACTTGGGGTTGATTGCCAGCGCCGGACCCGTGCCGCGCAAAGCGGCGCTGTTCTTGATCAGCATCGGCTGTTTGTACACCGCGCGGCAAGCCGCATCCCAGGCGTTCGCGCTCAGGGCGCTGGTGCCCAGGTTGGCATGACCGCCCGCCGTGGTGACGGCTGTCACGTTGAACAGCGCGCCGGTATCCGCCATAGTCGGGCCGACGCCGCCGTTGCTGCTGAAAATCGCCGCGACGAGCTTGGAAATCTTGCGCATGCCGGCAGTCGCCAGTTCGCGCGCATAGCTGCGCAGTTTGCGGGTCTCGTCGCGGTCAATCAGCTCCAATGTCAGCGGAATGTACCCGCCGTATTTGGTGAAGCTGGCAGTTTCCGGCGAGTCCCCAATGGCCAGTTCGGTGTAATTGCCGCCTTCCGCGACGGCGGGCAAATCCCCAACCGTACCAATCAGCGTGCCGGTGATGTCATGCAGGCTGGAAAAGTGTTCCTGCACGGTTACCTGCTTCCACCAGTCGTAACCTGCCCGCCCGAGCTCGTCCCAGGTATTCGCAACCAGCTTGTTCAGCGCGTTCTTCACCAGGCCGCTGAAATCTGAAGTGCCCGCCAACTGAGCGCGCTGCGGGTAATAACCTCCGTGCAGCTCGTAGTCTCCAGTCAGGGTCAGGTAAAGTTCGCGAATGCCGCTCAGGCGCGGGACCGAGGCGTTTTCCAGGGCTTTCGCGCGCGGGGCGCCAAAGAGGTCGTCCACGGCAGCTTGCAAGCGTTCGGCGGGGTCCAACATGCCTTCGATACGCGCGGGTCCCTGGACGGTTTTGCCGCGGTCCAGTTCGCTTAGCAGAGCGCGCGCCTCGCGGATGGCTGCCTGTAATTCCGCCGGCGCGAAGCTGCGGTCCTGAAACTGCTGGCGAATGCGTTCGGTCATCGGCGCAGGCAGGCTGCTGACCGCCAGGCTGGCGTCCAGCAGTTTCGCGCTCATCTGCTCACGCTCCGCGCGCAGCTGCGCCAGCTGAGTTTGCAGGTCGGGTCCGGTTTCCTGCTGGGTTTCGCTCAATTCAGCCGCGGGTATGTTTTCTCTCAATTCGGTTTGCATTAACAAATCTCCTTTCAAAGCCGGTTTTAAGCCGAGTGAATTCATCGCGCGCAGGAACATTCCCCCACGCGCGGGGTTATAAACAAGGTCCACGGAAAAAATCCTGAGGATTTTCTCAACACGTTTTCCGCGCCCGTTGAACAACACGTCCGCCGAGAAACCTACACGAACCGCGGGGGCGTCCTTGATTTCCAGCACCTCACGCCCCACGCGCGCCAGCAGCTGGGCGGAAGGGCCGAAAGCGTGCAGTTCAGCGCGGATGCCCTGCGCTTCCTGGTCCCAGGCGGGTTTGCGCAAAACGCCGGCGATATCCCGCACCGAACGCGAGGTCCAGTCGTGGTCCACAAAGCAGTTCACGCCTTCCCACAGCTGCAAAGACTCGCGCAGTACCTCCGGTGGGAACTCCCAGCCGTTAGCGCTGCCGGCGGTAATCGCCAGGATTTCGAACTTTTCCGGGGTGATGGGCGCGGCTTCCAAAGCCAGCCTTTGGCGC
>DAONFX010000115.1:0-4558 GCA_035403825.1 Anaerolineaceae bacterium | reverse complement strand
TGCTTCCTCTCGGACCTGACGGGGTTCGCAGGGCTCCGCCGCGCCGGTCCCGCCCGAACGCCAAATAAGCATAACCGAGACAAGCAAGGCTGTCAACTTAGCAGGGGAGCAGAGTTACGCCAAAGTTAAAATGTCACCATAGGGGTGACAGAAAGTGGACAAACTAATAATGATGAGCGAAATGGCTGGCGGGGGCTTTTGGGGCTCAGCCCAGCGCTTGCGTGCAGTGCTGGCGGTATCCGCACGCCCGGCAGCGCGCGGCCTGCGCGTGCGAACGGTCGGGACCGTCCGGGCATTTTTCCGCCGCGCGGATGCTGGCGATGAGGCTCAACAGGCTTTCTTCCAGGGCAGGGGTGTATTCCACCTGGAAGGTTTTGTCGCGGTAACGCAGCAATCCGTAAGGCGGGCGGCGGCCGGTTTCGCGTTCCAACAGCAGGCAGTAGGCCGCCAGCTGCATCACGTGGCTGTCGTAAGGCGCGATCGGAGCCGGCGCGCTTTTCACTTCCACAGGGACGCGCACGCCGCTGCCGATATCCACGGCATAATCGGGTTTGCCGGTCAGGCGCAGGGTGGGGTCAAAGAGCGGGGCGGGCAGGGCTTGCCAGGCGTCCGTGTCCGCGTAGACAATTTTGCCGGTGGGCAGACCGGTTTGGCGGCGTTTGCGCGCGGACCACAAAAACAGCAGCGCGGACGCGAGCAAGAGCAGAATGATCCACAGCCAGTCTCTCACCGCGCCGCCTTCAGGATGAGCAGGGCGCAAGCCAGAAGGAAAAGAAACAGCGCCGCAGCCCTCAGGAGGAAAGACAGCAGCACGCTGCGGGCGTGCTGCTGATGAAAATTCGTTCCGGTTTTAAGTTCCGCCTGGTTTTCAGACGGCACGCCCTGGCGCTGGTACCACCAGGCGCGGGCGCAGTAAAGATAACTGCCCAGTTCCGAAGCGCGCAGGACGCGCATCAGTCTGTTTCGTCATTCAGCTGTTCAGAGAGCCGGGTGAGCGCCTGTTCCAGCTCGCTCTGTCTGAAGCTGAGGGTAATATCCGCGCGGGTGCGTTCGATAATGCCGCGGGCAAGGTCGGTACGGCGGCGCAAACCTTCGGTAATCGCGTCCGGATAATCCATGGTGACCAGCTGGGTGAAGATGTCATCCATCCACATCAGCAGGCGTTCCACCTCGCTGGAGTAGCCCGGGCGCAGCAGGTCCAGACAGCGCCGGCGCAGTTCGCCCAGCGTTTCCGCCAGACCGGCCAGGTAGGCCGGGTATTCCGCGTTGAGGTCCGCCGGAGTAGGCAGGCTGTGGTTCAGGATGAGCGCGACGGTCAGTTCGGCTTCGACGAACTCCTTGAGCGCGTCCTGCGTATAGCCCGCAAAGTACAGGTCCGGGTCGTCAGTAAGGCCCGCGCGCAGCGCACGCGCCAGTTCGCGCGCGCTTTGCAGCTCGCGTTCAGCTTCGGCTTCGTCTTCGCGGTGGATGGCGCGGATAGCCAGCGAGGCATGGCGGGTCAGTTGGCGCGTCTGAGCCAGGGCGGCATCCCGTCGGGCGGACTTCCGGTCGAATTCCAGTCGAATCTGGTCAGAAATGCTATCCAGCTCGCTCATCTCAGCCGCCTTCCGGTGGGTTGGGTTTGGCCTGGCTGAACAGGTCGTCTGCCAGGGAATGCGGCGGGTTAGGAAGCCGGATTTCGCCGAAGTTGCTCTCGTAGCGGTGGATATTTTCGTTCAGGACCTGCTGGAGCAGTTTGGCGCCCAAAGGGGAGAGGATGATGCGCGCGTCCACCTGGCTGAATTCCTGGCCGGGCAGCACCGCGGAGAAATCCAGGATGAACTCGCCGGGGGTGTGCGCGGCACGCACCAGGTTGGCAAACAGCGGCTTCAGGTCAGCCGGCAGGCGCAGGCTGATAGGTTTCATTTCGGGCATCGGAGCTCCTAGAATGGGACGTCCTCATCCCCGGGGACATCCTCTTCATTACCGACGTCTTCGCTGCGGTTGGAGCTGAGGAAGCGCACGCTTTGGGCAGTCACTTCGTAGCTGGCACCCCAGCCGCCGTCTTTCCTCTGGTAAACCTTGGGGGAACCGTTGGTGTCTGGGTTCAGACGGCCTTCCACCAAGACCTTGGAACCTTTTTTCAGGTATTGATTGCAGGATTCTGCCTGAGAGCCGAATACGGTGATGCGGAACCAGGTGGTTTCCTCTTTTTCTTTATATTTGCGGCTGGTAGCCATGCTGAAGGAGGTAACGGGTTTGCCATCCGCGGTGAAGCGCATTTCAGGGTCTCTGCCGAGGTTGCCTATCAGGATTAACTTTTGGTACATGGGGTGTTCCTTTCTTGTTCGCGTTCAGGTGTAAGGTTTGAGTCTTCAGTTATCAGGAACAAATTGCTTCCTTGTTGCTTCAATTTTACTGCAGATTCTGGATGAAATCCCTGAATGTACACAAACGGGCCTCACCAGCCGCTGCTGTACCAGAGCAGGTATTCGGCCAAATGCTCCGACCAGTAATCCGTGCTGTGCTCGCCCTCCACCAGGATGAAGCGGTGCGGAATGCTCTCGCGGTTGAGCTGGTAGCTGAGGAACTGCGCGGAATCCTGGTCTTCGTCGCTGCTGCCGGCGTCCATATAGAGCTCGGGGCGTTCCTGCGGAAGGAGCGCTTTGAGCTCGCTCACCCAGGTGTTTATTTCCTCACCGCTCATGGACAGGCTGTGCAAGCCAATGCGGCTGAAGAGCTCACCATCTTGCATGCCGATGCGCAGCGCCCAGGCAGCCCCGCGGGATAGCCCGCCAATCGCGCGGCAGCCGCGTTCCGGCAGGGTCTGGTAGCGCCCGTCCACGTAGGGGATCAGCAAATCGGCGAAAATGCGCGCGTTATAGTTGGAGGGGTAGGTGGAGATGTTCGGGACGCGCGGCAGGATGACGATGAAAGGCGGGATTTTTTCCGCGGCAATCAGCGCGTCCATCTCCGCGGCAAGGCCGAGGTTCTTCCATTGGCTCTCATCGAAGTTCAAGCCGTGCAGCAGGTAAAGCGTCGGGTAGCGCCGATCGGGGTTCTGCCCATAGCCCGGCGGCAGGTAGACCCAGAACGGCAGGGTTTCCTCGAGCGGCTCGCCGGAAAGCTGGTCTGAGACCATCCAGCCGTGCGTGTAGGAGATTGTGAGCTGGGTGGGTGTGGGGGATGGTTCGGCGCCGGGCGGGGATTCGGGGGGCGGCGTGTTGGCGGAGAAATGAACCGTCGGTTGTGGCAGTGGGGTGGCGGTCGGCAGGGTGAGGGGAAGCTGGGGCGGCGGGGTTTTGAGTTCGGATGCGCAGGCGGCGAGCAGGGGGAGCAGGAGGATAACTGGGAGAATGCGGAGAATCCGCCCGGGGAGTTCCATGCGAGGGATTATACTCCTGAGGCACGGGCAGGGTGCTTGCTCCTGTCGGTGCCCTGACCGATCTGGCGGTTGTAGGGGCGGCTTGCGCTTTTCGAGCCGCCGAAAGCGTCGGGGTGAGGGCGCAGCCCGGTCTATGACTGTTGTCAATGTTCATTCTGTGGGGGAATATTTAAAAGGGGAATTCGCGATGAATTTCTGTCATCCTGTTTTTCTCGTGATATATTTACGTTTGGGATTTTTTCGATGTACCATAAATTGATATCGTGGGAGGGTAAATGTCAAAGGGAATAGGAAAGGTTGTTGCGGGGATCATCACAGTTGTTATTGGTGGAACCGCCTTTGCGATTAGCAAAACTGATGTCATTAAAAACTTTTCAGAAGAAACTGGCATGACCCAACAAGAGGCTCAACAGTATATTGAAGCCATATCCGAGGAGGAGCTGATTTCTTTCGACCAGCTGGGCGAGGATCATATCACTGACGGACAAGATGCTCTCAACTTAGCTTCTGAAATTGATTGCGTTAAGTACCAATATGAATGGGAATCTGACACGCTGTCCTGTGAGGAAGGGTTGGCACAATATATCGAGTTTGGAGAAAGCAGCATCGCGCTTGGGGAAAGCTATAAGGTGTTAGGCTCAGATTCAGCTTCCAATGCGGATATTGAAGCAGCGATCAGGCAAATTGACAGGTTTAATGAATGCCTGCGTTCCGAGATTATTGTGACATTGATGGGTCAGGCAAACGCCGATGAGGTGATCAAATCCAATTTGTATAACAAAGCGTTACTCCAAACTGCGCTGGAAAGCAATTAAGGCGGAGAGCGCTTTCCTCCGCTGGTTTTTTGACCGAACCGGCGGTTATGACTGACGGCCTCCCAGGATGGAGACCGGGTGCAGAGGAGCGGGAGCGAAACCCAACATCCGCAGGCAGACCTCCGCGCTCAAGCTGACGAAAAACAGTTGGTAGGTTGGGTGCAGCGCCGCAGGAGCGAAACCCAACGACGACTGCATAAACCCGCTGGCCAAAGCTTGTCGGGTTGCGCTGACGCTCCACCCGACCTACGACCATGTTCTGTCCGGTTGTGCTGCCGCTACAATTGACCTACGACCACGTTCTGTCGGGTTGCGCTGCCGCTTCACCCGACCTACGACCACGTTCTGTCGGGTTGCGCTGCCGCTCCACCCGACCTAC
>DAONFX010000114.1:0-4595 GCA_035403825.1 Anaerolineaceae bacterium | reverse complement strand
GCACGGTGCTAACCGAACTGGGGCGCCCGGACGAGCTGGCGCAAAAGTACCTGCCTCAGCAGCGCAACTGCCTTATTGGGCAGCCGCACTTCCGCGTGTATCAGTTAGTGCTCAAAATCGTACTCGCGGCAACCTTATTCGGCCTCAGCGTTACGCTGGCAGTCGAGCTGATCAGTGCGCCAACCAGCGCCATCTCCGCCAGAATCGGAGAATGGCTGCTCAGCCTGATTTCTGGCGGGCTGCAAGCATTCGCGTACGTCACCCTGATTTTCGCGCTCTTGTACCATTATGACGTTAAGTTTGACGCTGAGACTGACTTCCTGAACGATTTACCCGAAATGCCTGAGCGCCGGCAGCGGGTATCTCCGGCGGAGAGTATCATCGGACTGGTCTTTGCTGTGCTTTTCGCGTTGGCGTTTCTAGCCTTTCGACAGGAATATCCCCGTATGGTTTGAGGAGCGCGGCCTGATGCCACTGCTGAATCCGGATTTTTTGCGCAGTCTGCGGCCGCTGCTGCTGGCGGGCCTGGCTGTTGGCGTTATCAACGACATTTCCATGCTCGTGGAGAGCAAGAACAGCGTGCCGGCATTGCTTACGCAGCTGCTGGACGCGGTGTTGAGCGGCGCGCTGGCGTGGGCATTCTTTGCCAGTCCGAACCTGTTCAGCTCCCAGTTCCTGCAGGCTTTTCAAGCGCCGGATGCGGCGGAACTATTTAACCCGAACCTGCCGCTTAACCAACTATGGCTCGGGAAGCTGCTACTGGGGCTTACGCTGTTCGGGCTGGCTGTGGGCAGCATCAGCGCAATTGTAAAAACCATCCGGGCTATCAGCGAAAAGTAACACCAGCCTTGCGCAATCCCACCGCGTTTATACAAAACATTAACACCGCGCGGCAGGATTGTCGTGATATACTGGTGCAAGCGCTGAGCGGATGGCAGGAAGAATGCTATCCCGCCTGGCACGAGAATGCTGCAAGTGAAAGAAACGTATGAAAGTAAGTGTAGATCATGATTTATGTATCGGCTGCGGCGTATGCGAGGGGATAAGCCCCGAGCTTTTCAGCCTGGAAAACACGCCTACAGCCGAAGTGCTGCTTTCGCCCGTCCCGGAAGCTCTCCAGGATGCTGCGCGGCAGGCAGCAGAGGATTGCCCTGAAGCGGCAATCCTGGTAGAGCAAGATGAATCGCTCGAAGTGTTTCAGGAAAGCGCGGAGCGTGATATCATTGTGGAAGAATTCGCGGATGAGACTCGCGAAGATGTTGACCTAAAATTGAAGGAGAAAAAGATGAAGGCTATTGTTGACAAAGATTTATGCATCGCCTGCGGCGTTTGCGAAGGTATCGCTCCTGAGGTTTTCAGCCTGCAGCGTGAACCCTATGCTGAAGTTCTGCTGGATCCCATTCCTGCTGAGTTGGAAGACGCAGTGGAAGAAGCCAAAGAAGAGTGCTCCGAAGGCGCCATCACCATCGAAGCATAAGCTTCCCAGAGCAATGACACGCCGCCAGAAACTGGCGGCGTGTTTTTATTTCTTTCAACGCCAGAGGCGCGGCGAAGGGCGCCGTACTTAAGAATTTTCGCCAGGGCAGAAATCTGAACCGCGCTGCCAGAGAATGGGTTCAAGATGCCGGGGGATGAGACCGGGGATTATCTGGAACGGGACTGAACGACAATGAGCCCGGAAGCGCTTAATTCGAGGGGGACCAAGCCCCGACATAAGAAAACTATAATATTACGGCGAAGTTTATCCAGTTTGTACGGTTTCCTTTTCCCATTTTGCCGGTTTTGTGATATATTCATACCAGAATGAACGAGTTCTATTCCGCTGTTGCCCTGAATGAAAAGTACATATAGGGGAAACATAGACAGCGGATTTTGTTAACTGCAATCCGGTCTGGACAGCCGGTAATAAGGGTGGCTATGTTTGCAGTACCGATGAGGGGGGCAAGAGAGGCCGATTCTATCGGCCTCTTCCATTTAAAGGGGATTAGTCCTCCAGGCTTTCTGGATTAAGACGCACCATACCCATCGCCACGGCTTTTGCGAGCATGTGCAGGAGGGTGCGGGCGCGGAATTTATCCCGCAGATGGTTCATGTAGCGGCGCACGGAACGCTCCGTGATGTGCATCATCTGGCAGATTTGCGCGGGGGTATAACCGCCTGCCAGCAGCTGCAAGACGCGGTTTTCCTGGGGGGTGAGGCGAACGGAAAACGGTGCGGGCAATTCTTCCTCGGGCAGGATAATCACGATTTTGCCCGCCTGATGCGCCTGCCAGCGGAGCGTGTGATCGTCCTGCGCGCCTATGTAAGGTTCCCAATTGCCGTGCCTGACCGCGAAGAGGACGTCCCCGGGTGCGGGCGCGACATGCAATATTTGCACGGTATCCCGCGACCCAAAAACATAAACCTGTGTAAGGCGATGTTCAGCAGCCATAATAGAATATATGTTCTATTATCGGCGGAAAAAAGAGGATTGTCAAGCAAGAATATCTGGAAAATTCGGGCAGGGGCGCGCGCTAAGCTAGCGAATGGCGGGCGTCTGCTTTTTGTAAAGGCGGTCCAGCGCCAGAAAAGCCAACACGGATAGGACGCCGATAAGCGTGCCGCCGAAATAGGGGGCGCGCATCCCGACCTGGTCCGTCAGAATGCCTGCTGAGAGCGGTCCGATTGCCATGCCCAGGTTCCAGGTGAGACTAAACAGCCCCAGGTAGCGTCCGCGTTGGTTCTCCGGCGCGATGCCCGAGACAAAGGTTGTCGCGGTTGGGGCGATAATCAGTTCGCCAACAGTCATCACCACCATCGCTGCCCAGAAGCCCCAGAAGCTGCTGCTGAGTGCGATGATAAGCATCGTCGCGGTATAAAATGCCGCTCCGAGCGTGAGCATGCTGGTGGAGCGCCGCTTTTTGGTGAGCCTGGTGACAAAGACCTGCAAGAGGACGACCATCAGTGCATTGGTGGTTGGCAGCCAACTATACTGCGCCTCTCCTATGCCGAAGTTCTGTTTGAGGTACACCACCAGGAAAGCCCACACCAGCGTGCTGCAGATTTCCATCAGGGTGTGCGCGCCAATCAGCCGGAAGAAAAACTTATTCTGCAGAGCGCTCTTGTAGACCCGCAGCTGGTCGCGCAGGTTTTCCGCCGAGGATGTGGTTCTGGTCGGGCGGGTTTCTTTCAGGAACAGGAAGGTAATCAATCCGAAGGCAGCCAGAGTAGCAGCCGCGGAGAAGAGGCCAATATTATAGGACTTGACCAGCAGCAGGCCGCCAAGAATTGGGCCGAGCGCCACTCCGATGTTGCGTCCCATGCGTACCAGGGCGTACGCCTGGGCGCGATCTTCGGGCGGGAACATATCCGCCAGCATCGCGTCCGTGCCCACCCGGTAAAGCGGCACAAAAAAGCCGGATAAACCCATCAGAAGCGCGAAAAGCACAAATTCTTTGGAAGGGATGTAGAGCAGGTAGACTGCCGCTTGCCCGAGCAGACCGATGCCCATCACTAATTTCCGGCCGACCTGGTCGGCCAGCGACCCAGCCAGGATGGCGGAGATGAGCGCGCCGATTGCATTAATGGTCATCAGGCTGGTGACCGCAGTAAGCGGCTGGCCAAGTTTTTCGCTGGCGTAAATCAGCATGAAAGGCCAGATCATTGTGGTGCCGGTGGAAGAAAGCACCAGACCGGCGAACATCAACCAGAATTGCGAGGTAAAGTGGTGGCGGGAGGAAGTTGGCATCAAGGGTTCACCTGTGTAAAATAACCCCTCTATCCTATCACAAGTGAACTAAATATTCCGCGCGCAGCCCGTTTTTCGCGTGCGGATTCAGGGTTGGCGCAGCGGGAAGGCGGCTTCGCAGCTGAAACCGAGCGGCGCGAGCGGCGTCTCGTAGGAGTAAATCGAAAAATACAGGATGACGGGTGAGCTTAACCCGGCGTAGTTGATTTGATAGGCGTCTACGACCTCTTCTTCAGCGTTGAATTGCGGGTTGAGCCGGATATAGCTAATCTCCTCCATGTTCGGACCGCGCAAGGTGTTCAAATAGGCTTCCATGCGGGAGACGCCGTCATACAGGTTTACATTCCCCACGCGGATAGGTTTTTCGGGGCTGAAAGCGTACTCTGGATCGGAGGCCGTCAGGCAGGCGGGCACAGAGCCGGGCGGCAAAACGCGCAAGCTGCCCAGCAGCGCGGCAAAGGCGTATTGGCCGCTTTCCTGCCAGAGCGCCTGGGAGTTTTCTGCGGCAGCGGCGCCCAACAGGCTGATGCAGCGGCTTTGGACCTGGAAGACAGCCAATTTTCCGGTCATCGGCGCGCCGAGGAGCGTGCCGCTTAGTTCGGTTTGCAGGCCGGTGAGGCCGGATGCTGCCGCATCCACAGCAGCGCTCGCGCTTAGGCCCGGCAGGTCGGGCTGCATGCGGGCGAGCAGGCTGGCAAGGCAAGCTGCCGCGTCGGGGTTGGTTCCGGCGGATTCGCTGGTGAGGCTGAAGAACAGAGTTTCCTCAGCGTTGTTCATCACGGCTTTATCCTCCCCCAGGCTGAGCGTCACGGGCAAACCGCTTTCGTCCATGCTGGCCAAGGGTGAAAATGCCAGCGAACCCAGCGGG
>DAONFX010000113.1:0-4709 GCA_035403825.1 Anaerolineaceae bacterium | reverse complement strand
TCGCTGGCTCCTTCGCAATGACGAAGTACGCAATGTCGGGTTGCGCTCCTGCGCCCCCGCACCCGACCTGTTTGCCCCCAAGCGCCTGCCGTTAACCAATCCTCGCATTAAAATTTGTGATTCAATAGAAAACGTGTTATCGTGTATATGGAGCAATTTGTCTGTCCAACTGTGTTATTCAGACACAAAACAACAATTCCATACGCCAGTGAAACGCCAACCCGCCCGAGGGTGAGCGCGTTTTAACTGCATGCGGTGCGATCCGCGGAAAGGAGTCCAAAATGAAAGCACCAAAAGAACTTGGGAAGATGATCGAGTTTGAAATCGGATTTGAAAAAATACCCGAAAAAGAAACTGACCTGAGCGTGTATATGTATAATCCTGAAGGGAAGCTGTTGGGCTCGGCGCAGGTGAAGAAAGGCCGCGCCAGTCTGCCGCTCGAAATCGCGCAGGCCAAGGACGCGCGGTTGTTTATCTCTCCGACCATTGCCGGGAAGCGCAAGCCGAAGCTTGACGACCTGCGCAAGGCGGACGCCTTTGAGCCCAAATATGTGTTCGACCCCAGGACCCCGCTGCAAGTCTTACAGCCCATCCCTATTGCTTTTCCAGACTTGTGGATCCTGTGCCGCTGCGTAGTGAAAGGCAAGGTTGCCAAGCCTGCCATCGTCAACGGCAATCTCGTCTTTCACCCGGTGTGCGGGGCCAAGGTCCACATCTGCGAGGTGGATAAGCTTTGGCTGCTGATCCCCCGCCTCCCGATAGACGTCATCTTCCATATGCGCGACGAATTGATTAAGGACTGGAAGAAACATCGCTTGCTCCCGAAACCGCCCGTAATCAAATTCCCCTGGCCGCCGCTCCCGCCCGACCCCTACCGGATTTTCCCGGTGCAGTACCCCGAAGCGGAAATCATGGAGGAACGCGTCACCCCCATCAACCTGCCCTCTATCAAAGAAGAAGGGAACTGGCTGGCAGCGCAGCCAGCCGGGTATCCGTACCATCCCAGTATGTTCAATCCCCAACCCGAGCCGCCCGCGCCGGAATACATCACACCCCGCATGAGTCAGCAAATGAGGAGCGCGAAGATGGCGATGACCAGTGCTCGCAGCCGGAAAGAAACCAAACTGCCCCTGCTGATTGATACCATCCCCGCAAAAGTCGCCGCAGACCTGGAATCAGCCTCGGATGCCGTGGTGCGCGGAGCCCTGCGCGAGGTCTACCCGATGATTCTGCCGTATATCTGCTTCTGGCCCTGGCTGCACCCCTACATCTGCGCGTGCGATGAGCTGGCCACGGTCATCAGCGACTACGGCGATTTTGAAACCACCATCTGGTACCGCTGCGCGGGCGATAAACCCGACCTGTACTTCTGGGTGGAATATCAAATCGACGGCGTGTGGACCACGGTCTACAACCCCAAGCCGCTGTGCTGTCACGTCCACTGGAATTACCCCTGCGGCGAGGAAGTGCTGCTGCCTGTCACGGACCCGCGCGTGCCCTGGTGCGCCCCGAACCCCGACCTGCCGGAACTAAAGGTGCTGGTCAAGACCATCGGCAACGGCTTGAGCATGAGCGAGATTGATAAGACCAGCGGAGCAACCATGGGCAAAACTACGGCGGGAGAGCCTTTGGCCAGCTCGCTGGAGCTGCGCCTGGATATGAGCCGCAGCAACCTGATAGACCTGGGCGTCACGCACTACCGCTGGTCTTACCGTCGAAAAACCAAAGGCGACGGCGTTACGACAGTGACCGACAGCTGGCATGTCATGACGCACGAAGTCCACCGCCCGTACGTCGTGAAGGTCTTTGAGCCTTACCCTGTACCCCATTTCATCGACAAAACCCTTTACGAAAAGATGGGCCCCTTCACCGCGAATATGCTCTTCAAAATCCAGCCGAAGAACCCAACGTTTGGCGTATGGTACGACTCGGTCATGAATGAGCACGTGGACCTGACTTGGGCGTACTTCGACACGGAGATGTTGAAAGAGTCGGACGGAGTCACTCCGGCAGCCGGTCAATACGAAACCAAGCTGGAACTATTCGACGGTTCCGGCAATCTGATTAAGTGGAACAACCCTGGCGGGACGGGCGAGAACATCCAGGCGTATGTCACAAGCAACCCCGCGCCGTTTGAGCCCCCCACCGGCATGAGCATCACCCCCGCGCCGGCCGCCAACCTGATTAAGAATACCAGCGGTGACACGCTGGGTTACATTATGACGCTGTATGTGGATAACAACCGCTGCGAAGCGTCGATTGACGATCCCTTTATCACGACCACCCCGGATGCTCTGGCGGGGCCGTGCGGCTTCCTGTTCTTCGACCCGACCACTGCTGCCAAAACGCGCCTGCGCTTTTTGGCAAAGCAAAAGTTTGATCACGGCGTGTTCAGCTTCTGGACTGTCAAGGGCAGCTCTGGCTACATTCCGGATGCCACGCTGGGCTGGGATTTTGTCGCTAACGCGCAGAAGTGCGTTCCCGTGAACAACACCGCGCTTGTGACGTACCCGGTCAACGGCTTCGCGCGCGCTGCGGACAGCCATTTCAGCAAAGACATTCTGGTGACGGACCTCCTGAACGCCAACGGCTCTATCTGTCCGCAGGCCGCGTTTGCGTGCACGCTGGGCGTCTACTCGACGGCGTATAACGGGTACACGCAGGCCTGGTGGCTGGACGCCTGGGCTGTTCCGAAAGCCTTCGCTCTGACGCCCGAAACGCCATAAGGCGTACTGGATATTGACCGGCAGCGGGGAATGCGTCCCCCCGGACCGGCCTTCGGGCGGATAGATCGCGCAAACAGGCAGACCTTCAGGTCTGCCTGTTCATGCATTGAGCGGCGTTTCGTCGTTGAAGCTCGCCAGCGCCCAGGCGCGCAAGGCGGAGAGCCACTTGCGGAAGTGGTCCAGGAAACGCAGGTGGTCTTTGTGCCAGTGGAACATGAAGAGCGGGGAGCCCGGCACGACCGCGCGGACGCCTTGCAGGCTTTAGACCTCCTGGATGGGCGGGCAGAGCGCGCTCAGGCCGCGGCTTTCGAGGGTGGAGGCGGACATGACGGCTCCTTTTTTTTTGGGGGGGGGAGATTAACCGATTAGTTTCATAATCCGGTCGGTCTCGAGCAGGATTTTGATGATGCGCTGGTAGTGAACCAGATCAGAATCGCTCAATTTGCGACCCTTACGGTCTTTCAGCCACTTCTGAGCAGGCTGGTAGCCGCCAATATAGAAGTTCCAGGCGAGTTCGGGTACGTTGCCAAAGTATTGGGTCTTGTTTATCCAGACCTTCCCGGAGGCATAGCGAACGATTTCCACTTCGCACTCGCCGGCTGCGGGGAAGCTGGTTTCGTACGCATCCATCAGGGGGGATTTCATTAGATGGAGTTCGCGCAGTTCCCGACCAAGAGGGACCAGGCGGTCAAACTCCGCTTGGGTGGGGATGGGGATGCGAGGGAAATCGATTCTCAAGAACTCTCTATTTGTTGTACAGTAGCTCTCACTATGGAGTTTAGCATAGACATAATCCATGACATCCTCTGGTTTTACTGAGGTGTTCAAGTGTTGTGTTAGCGCAGCATATTCTCTGACATCAAAGTTAATCGTTCGGGTACCATCTGCATGGTACGTGTACAAAGGAGCAACAGTATCAGCGCCTTGCATACCAGGACGTGTCCAAGTTCGTTCGTGTGAGACAAGATTTGTGATACTTATTGGCGTTGATTTTTCCTCATAATAACCACGTTTATAAATTAGTCCAACATTATCTTTCTGGACAAAATTTTTCATCGTCTGGTTTCGTGGCCAGGCCACGAAACCAGACGAATTTTCTGAATAATAAGTCCAACGTACATCAAAGGGACGATAAAGTGTTTTGATTATTCTTGAAT
Organism: Anaerolineaceae bacterium; assembly: GCA_035403825.1. Lineage (GTDB taxonomy): Bacteria > Chloroflexota > Anaerolineae > Anaerolineales > Anaerolineaceae > Mesolinea. The sequence continues at coordinate 826 of DAONFX010000113.1, read as the reverse complement.
CGTCTATATTTTCTCCAACGTCTTTCTTCATACCAGCATAATTATGATTACGGCCATCTTTTAAGCGATATTTTTCCCTATACTCGAGTTCGGACAGGTGAATCAGGTCATCAACAACTTGGATAACATTCTCTTTATCAAAACTTACCTGCACTTCATCTTGTCCAGAACGAAAACCACTTGATTTTATTGTAAATAGGTCGTTGAGTGATATGCCGGATTCATAATTCGATTGACCCGAATTGTCTTTTGGAGTGTAAAAATAAAATGGGGGAGCGAATAGAATATTACTAAAAGATATTGAATTATTACTTAAGCTATCAAACTTATTGTTGCGTGACCCCCAGAGTTGGGAAAAGTATACTCTAGAAGATTCACAATGAATCGTGCTGTTTTTTACCATCAATACAATAGAAACGCCTTGCATGATGTTAAAAACATTTTCATCCTTACCACCATCAGGCGCGACTTCTTTTTTCATCGCGCTGCCATGCAAGTCGATGATGTAAATCTTGTCAAAGGTTTCAAGCAAGTGCTTTCGCATCTGGCGGTGGGTGATGCCATCTATGTAGCTGTTGTTGGTTATCATCCCAACTATCCCACTGCCATTTTTCGAAATCATATGCTCAGCGAAGCGGATAAATTTGATGTAGTCGTCGTCCAGGTTTATCTTGCGTTCATTAAGACCGACTTTGTAATCAGCGATGAGGTTTTGTATCCACTCACTTTTATTACTGCTGCTCACCGAGTAGGGTGGATTCCCAATCACCACCATCACTGGCCGCTCGCTTTTTACCTGGGATGCCAGGCGGCTCTCTTCGCTGAC
>DAONFX010000112.1:0-5088 GCA_035403825.1 Anaerolineaceae bacterium | reverse complement strand
AGGTGTTTGCCATACCTCCGCCAATCAGGATTTTGTCGGCTTTCTTGAGCAGGTTCTCAATCACGCCGATCTTATCGCTGATTTTGGCGCCGCCCAGGATGGCCACAAAAGGCCGGGTCGGGTTGGCGATAGCGTTGCCGAGATACCTGATTTCCTTTTCCATCAAAAAGCCGGCAGCCGAGGGCAAGTATTCCGCCACGCCGGCGGTGGAGGCATGCGCGCGGTGCGCGGAGCCGAAAGCGTCGTTGACGTACAGGTCTGCCAGCGAAGCCAGCGCCTTAGACATGGCGGGGTCGTTTTTTGTTTCTTCGGCATGGAAGCGGGTATTCTCGAGCACCAGCACTTCGCCGGGTTTCAGCGCGGCAGAGGCGGCTTCGGCCACCGGGCCGATGCAATCTTGCGCGAATTTGACCGGCGCGGAAATGAGAGTGGCCAGGTAATCCGCCACAGGTTTCAGCGTGTAGGCGGGGTCTGGCGCGTCCTTCGGGCGGCCGAGATGGGAACATAATATGACGGCAGCGCCGTGATCGAGCAGGTATTGAATGGTGGGCAGCGCGGCGGTGATGCGGGTGGCATCCTTCACTTTGCCTTCCTTAATCGGGACGTTGAAGTCCACGCGTACAAGCACTTTTTTGCCTTTCACGTCCAGGTCGGTGACCAGTTTCTTGTTAAACATCAAAGCCTCCTTGGTTAAAAAAGTGCGCTCCACTGTCTTTTCAGAACAGCTTCGCGCACTCTCATCTTCAGTGCCCGGGCAGCGGACTACAAGGATTTGGCAACGAGTTTGGCCAAATCGGCAGTACGGCAGGAATAACCCCATTCATTATCGTACCAGGTAACGACTTTGATGAGGTTGCCGCCCATCACCATGTTGTTGGGCAGGTCCACAATCGAGGAGCGGGGGTCGCCCTTGAAGTCGGAGGAGACCAGCGGCTGATTGTATTCGCCGGTAGTGACGCCCAGGATGCCCTTCAGCGGGCCGTTGGCAGCCGCCACGAAGGCAGCGTTCAGTTCTTCTTTGGTGGTGGGTTTCTCGATGGTCGCGACAAAATCCACGATGGAGACCGTGGGGGTTGGGACGCGCAGGGAATAGCCGTCAAATTTGCCCTTCAGCTCGGGGATAACCAGCGCGACAGCTTTGGCTGCGCCGGTAGTGGTCGGGATAATATTCAGACCGGCAGCGCGGGAGCGGCGCAATTCCTTCTTGTGGCCCTGATCCAGAATGACCTGGTCGTTGGTGTAAGAGTGGATCGTGGTCATGACCGCGTTCAGGATTTTGAATTTATCATGCACAATCTTGGCGGCGGGAGCCAGACAGTTGGTGGTGCAGGAGGCGTTGCTGAGGATGTGATGCACAGCCGGGTCGTACTTTTCCTCATTGACGCCCAGGACGATTGTGAGGTCCTCGCCTTTGGCGGGCGCGGAGATGATGACTTTCTTGGCGCCGCCGCGCAGGATATGCGCATCCGCGCCGACTTTACCGTTTTCAGAGCGGGCATTGGTGAAAATACCGGTAGATTCAACCACAATATCCACGCCGAGGTCTTTCCAGGGCAGGTTGCCCGGGTCTTTTTCCGCGAAGACTTTGATGGTCTTGCCATCAATGACGAGATTGCCGTCCACAACTTCCACGGTGCCGGGGAAAGCGCCGTAGTTGGAGTCGTATTTGAAGAGATGCGCGTTCGTCTGGGCATCGAACAAATCGTTGATGGCGACCACTTCCAGTTCGTCACCAGCACGTTCCATGATCGCCTTTAAGACCTGGCGCCCGATACGACCAAAGCCGTTAATACCTACTTTTGTTTTCATAGAAAATCCTCCATGGAATATTGAGTGTTAACGAATTTATTTTACCACCTGCGCGGTCGATTAGAAAAGAAATTCTTAGCAGAGTCTAAGGTTGAAACAATCAGGACAGCGGTCCGGTGCGCTCTTCGAATAAGTTTACCACCGCGCGCGCCAATTTCTTGGAATCATGCCGCCAGGGATACAAATCGTCGACCAAATCGGCTTCGTAGACGTGGTAATTTTCGTGCAGGGGCACGTCGGCAATCACCCATTCGATGTCTTGCTCGAGCTTGCCGCGGAAACTGCGGTTGCAAACCACCAGGTCAAACAAGTCCCGGCCAATGTGTTGTTCAATGACATGGAGATGGTCAGAGGCGTTGAAACCGTCTGTTTCGCCGCGCTGCGTGGCGACGTTGCACACGAAGTATTTCTGCGCGCGGCTGGCTTCCAGGGCGTCTGCGAGGCCGGTGACCAGCAGGTTCGGCAGCAGACTGGTATACAGGCTGCCCGGCCCGAGGATAATCAGGTCGGCGCTGAGGATGGCTTGCACAGCCGGCGGATAAGCGGGGGTGTTGGCCGGGTCCAGCCAGACGCGCTTGATGCTGCCGGGCGTGTTGGTCAACTCGGATTCGCCGCTTACGCGGATAAGCTGCTGAGTCTGTGGGTCCTGAATTTCGCCAATTAACTCCACATTCGAAATGGTGGCAGGCAGGACCTGGCCGTAAATCGCCAGGACCCGCCCGGATTCGGCTACGGCTTCCTCAAAGCTTCCGGTAATCTCGCTCAGCGCGGAGATGAAGAGGTTGCCGAACGAATGCCCGGTCAGACCGGTGCCGGTCTGGAAGCGGTATTGGAACACCTGGGAGAGCAGGGCTTCATCGCTGCTGAGCGCCGACAGGCAGTTGCGGATGTCGCCGGGAGGGAGAATGCCCATATCGCGTTTCAATTCACCGGAAGAGCCGCCGTTATCCGCTACGGTGACGATGGCGGTGATGTTGTGCGTGTATTCCTTCAGCCCGCGCAGCAGCGTCGCCAGGCCGTGACCTCCGCCAATGACCACCACGCGCATGCCTTTCTCGCGTCGGCGGTAAGACTGGATGGTATCTATCAGCGGGCGGCCGGATCTCTGGAAAGGCTTCAGCAAGGAGCGGTTGGCGCCCCAGATGCCGACTACAATCATCGCCAATCCCAGCCCGCCAAACAGGACGAAGCGGATGGGACGGTCCAACCAGCGCAGGGAGAGGAATGCCAGGATGGGTAGCATGGTCGGGTTGGCAGCGGAGCGGTAGTAACCCAGGATAAGCACCGCCAACCCCAGCCCAAGCAGCATCGAGCCCAGGATGGTGAGTAGAATCCAGCGTTTGAAACCTGTGCCGGGAAGGAGCCAACGGGCTTCTTCCTTAAGCTTCTTCCATAGCTGATGTTTTTGCCTGTCTTTGCTGCCGGAATCGTTCATTGTTTGGATGATAGCAGGATTTTTGGGGGGCGTCAACTACCGCGCAGCCCTGATAGGACGCCCGCGCGCGGACGGATGCGCGGACGGATGCGTGGACGGATGCGTGTGGACGGATGCGGCAGTTTGCCGGCGGCCTATGGTATACTATTTGCATGATTTCCTGAAGAAGAACCAAGCCTTTCTCACCAGCTTTGGTTCTTTTTGTTTACTTTTCTGCTGAAAGGAGAGCCAGCTATGCAGCCTTTGAACTTACCAGGAGAAACGGCGCGAGCCTACATTGAACGGGACAGCCAGGTTATTTCCCCCTCTTACCCGCGCGGGTACCCCTTTGTGATGGACCACGGGCGCGGAACCGAGGTCTGGGATGTGGACGGCAACCGCTTCCTCGATTTTGAAGCCGGCATCGCGGTTGCGTCCACTGGTCACAGCAATCCGCGCGTGGTGAAAGCCATCCAGGAACAAGCTGAAAAATTCATTCATATCTCATCCGATTTTTACCATGACAAGTGGATTACGCTGGCGGAGAAACTGGATTCCCTCGCGCCCTGGAAGGGTCCCTCCTGCTGCTTTATGACCAATTCCGGCACCGAAAGTGTGGAAGCGGCGATTAAACTGGCGCGTTACCACACCGGCAGCACCCAGTTCATCGGCTTCCTGGGCGCTTTTCACGGACGCACACTTGGGGCGGTTACCTTTACCGCCAGCAAAGCCAATTACAAAGGCGGCTTTTTCCCGCTGATGAACGGCGTGGTGCACGTGCCCTTCCCCAACCCATACCGCCCGCTGCTGCAGCGCCGCCCGGGCATGGGGGACGGCGAGACCGTGGTGCACTATATTGAAGAGGAAATTTTGGGGCACCTGGTGCCCGGTGACGACGTGGCCGGCATCTTGATTGAACCGGTGCAGGGGGAGGGCGGTTACATCTTCCCGCCTGATGATTTTTTCCCGGCGCTGCGCGACCTGTGCGACCGGCATGACATCCTCCTGATTGTGGATGAAGTGCAATCCGGGATGGGCAGAACCGGCAAATGGTGGGCGATTGAGCATTTTGGCGTGGAACCGGACATTCTGCTGACCGCCAAGGGCATCGCTTCCGGCATGCCCCTGGGCGCGATGGTTACAAAAAAACACGTGATGGACTGGCCAAAGGGCTCGCACGGGAATACCTACGGCGGCAACCCGATTTCCTGCGCGGCCGCCCTGGCCACCATCCAGCTTATTGAAGAAGAATACCTGGAAAACACCCGCGTGGTAGGCGCGTATTGTAAAGACGTGCTGGAGGAACTGCAGGCCAGGCATCCCAGCATAGGGGACGTACGCGGCAAGGGTTTTATGCTGGGGGTGGAATTTGTGCTGGACCGGGAAACAAAGCAGCCGGCGGAAAAATTACGTGACGATATTGTCAATAAGGCCTTCGAGCGCGGGCTGATGACCCTGGGCTGCGGGAAGAGCGTGATTCGCATCACCCCACCGCTTTCCACCAGCAAGTCTGAGGTGGATGAAGCGATGCTCATTTTGGACGAAGCGATTGGTTTGGCGGAAAAAGCGCATCAGCTTATCTAAGGGAAAATCAGACGAAAACACAGGCGCGGCTGCAGACGGCCGCGCTTTTTTTCGATTGCAACCCTCAGGCAAAGAAATCCGGTTTGGAGGATACCGCGAGAGCCCTCCTCGTGGTTTCCACCCTCAGGAAATGATTCCTGCGGGGGCTCAGCGCGACGAACTTTTTCAGGCTTAATGCGGAATTGGGGGCTTGAAACGAGGAATCGTTCGCTGCCCTGCGCGCCTTTGTTTGTGCGCCTGAGCCCACGAAGGAACTGGTCGTTTTGGCATAGAGATTCTTC
>DAONFX010000111.1:0-5123 GCA_035403825.1 Anaerolineaceae bacterium | reverse complement strand
AAGTATTCTGCCAGGTATCGCAGGTGCCGTCCCAACCGCCGTTCTCGATGACCCATTCTTTGTCCATGATTGAACCCCAGCCATTCGCGATGGTGGGCAGGAAAGGACCCCAAGGCTGCGCAAGGGTGAGGGTCACGGTGCCGGCAGCGTCGTCGGCAACAATCTTGGACTGAACGGTCTCGCAAGCGGCTTTCAACTTGGCAGGATCGGCAGCAACCAGAGCTTCGCGGTCGTCAGCCAGCGCGCCGGTATCATCGACGAGCAGGGAGATATCATCCACGCCCACACCGAAGAAGGGTTCGGCCAACAGCCACTGCGGGGAGGAATAGCCGCCCTGCAGGAGGCCGCGCTGGAGTGAATAGGCCACATCGGAGGGGGTCAGATCGCCGCCAGCGTGGAATTTGACGCCCTGGCGGATATTGAAGGTCCACACAGTACCGTCATCGGAGATAGTCCAATCGGTGGCCAGTTGACCAACGAATTTGTCGGTAGCTACGCCGTCATAGAATACGAGGGTTTCGTAGACGTTCTGGATGACTTCACCGCTGGAGGTATCGTAGCTGAGGGCGGGGTCGAGCGTATCGGCATCGCCAATGGTCGCGTAGGTCAAGGTATCGGGTTTCTTGGCTTCTGCGGCCTTGGACATGGTCTTGAAGTACAGTCCGGAGAAGATCGGGTTCATGATGCGGCCGGAAATCCACTTCTGCTCGTAAGCATGGGCAGTAACAAGGACTATTGGAATGCCGGGAACCTGATCGTAATACAGCTGGTTGAACTGCTGATAAACAGCATGGCGTTCCGCCGGGTCGATAAGCGCGACGCCCTGGTCAAGCAGAGCTTTGAACTGAGCTTTGAGGTCAGCGGGCATATTTTGGCGGGCACCGTAGGTACCGGAGGTGTAGGGCTGGTACCAGTTATGGGCGTCATGAATATCTTCCAGCCAGCCGGCGGTCATGATCGGGATTTTGTGGGCGCGCTGTGCGGCCAGGTAGGCAGGCCAGGGCAGACCAAGAACTTCGACTGAGAATTTTTCATTTACTGCAGAGAGGTTGGACTGCATAATTTCGGCCATAATCTGGCGGGTAGTGTTGCCGGTGTTGTACAGCATCTGGAGGCGGAAACCGACTTCCCAAATATCATCGGGGTCTTCGCCAGCGGGGATGCCGTCTTTATCGACGTCAGCCAGCTTGAATTCCTCGGCGGATTTTTCCAGGTCCATGGAATAGAAGGGGGCTTCGGGGTCGTAGCCGGGCATGCCAGGCAGGGATAGAACTTTGGACTGAACAGCTTCGCCCTGGTAGACTTCGTTGATGATGGTGTCCCAGTCAAAAGCGTACGCGAAGGCTTTGCGGATATGAACATCGTCAAAGAAGGTGGGGGGCACGCCGTTGCCGTCCAGTTTGTTCGAGCCCAGATACGGGTTCAGGACAATTTCTTCCACCGGGGCTTCGGTCGCGGCGGGTGCTTCAGTCGCGGCGGGTGCTTCGGTGGCGGGAGCTTCGGTAGCAGGGGCTTCGGTGGCAGGGGTTTTTGTACCGCATGCAGCCAGACCCAGGCTCGCAACCAAAATCAGTGCAATAAGCAAATACAGTTTACGCATTTTATTCTCCTCCTTGAGAGAATGGTCTGAATTGTTTTTGGCAGACTGATACAACAACAAAAAATTTAGATGCTTTCCTGATTGATCACCTCCTCAGTTTTCGTTTGCATTTCCACTTTGATACAAGCCACAAAGTGCCCTGGTGAAACTTCACGGAATTCCGGCCGCTCGAGCGCGCATTTTTCATCGGCAATCGGGCAGCGGGTTCGGAAGCGGCAGCCGGAGGGCGGATTGGCAGGTGAGGGAACGTCTCCCTCGAGGATAATCCGCTGGCGGGTCTCATAATAGCTGGGATCCGGGACCGGAATAGCAGAAAGCAGAGCCTTGGTGTAAGGATGCAGGGGATTGTCGTAAATTTCGTTGCGGTTGGAAAGTTCCACAACCACCCCGAGGTACATCACCGCGACGCGGTCGCTGATATGGCGCACCATGGACAGGTCGTGCGCGATAAAGAGGTAGGTGAGGCCGAGGTCGCGCTGCAGGTCCTCCAGCAGGTTGACCACCTGCGCCTGGATGGAAACATCCAGAGCGGATATCGGTTCATCGCAGACGATAAAGGAGGGGTTCATGGCCAGCGCGCGGGCAACGCCGATGCGCTGACGCTGACCGCCGGAGAATTCATGCGGGTAGCGGTTCGCGAAATCCGGGTCCAGGCGGACAAGGTTGAGCAGTTCGCGCACGCGCTCATCAATTTGCTTGCCGCTGGCTTCGCCGAAGGCGAGCATAGGGTCGCCGATGATGTCGCGAACGGTCATGCGCGGGTTCAGGCTGGCATACGGGTCCTGGAAAATCATTTGCAGGTCTTTGCGCATCAAGCGCATGGGCTCTGGCTTCAACCTGGTCAGGTCTGTGCCTTTGTAGTAAACATGCCCGGATGTGGGCTTGTAGAGCTGCAGAATGGTGCGCCCGACGGTAGTTTTGCCGCAGCCGGATTCTCCGACCAGACCCAGGGTTTCGCCTTGCCGGATTTCGAGCGAGACGCCGTCCACGGCGCGCACGGCGCCGACCTGCCGGCGAATTACCCCCCGATAAATCGGGAAATGCATCACCAAATCTTCAATCTTGACCAGGATCTCATTGTCAGTTTTCATGAACGCTCACTTCCCGTTGTCGTATCCACCCAGCAGGCCACTTTGTGGTCTTCGCTGATGTTTTCCAGCATGGGGTTTTGCTGCCAGCACTTTTCCCGCACCCAATGGCAGCGGGGCGCGAATGGACAGGCTTTCGGGGTTTGCAGAAGAACAGGGGGCATGCCCTCGATGGAATACAAGCGCTGACGGCCTTTGCGTTGAATTTGCGGCAGGCTGTTCAGCAGACCAATCGTGTATGGGTGGGAAGGGTGGGCGAAGAGTTCTTTGACCGTAGCTTCTTCGATGATGAAACCGCCGTACATGACCGCGATGCGGTTGGCTATGCTGGCTGCTACGCCCAAATCGTGCGTAATCCAGATAATCGCCATGCCCAATTCCTTGCGCAGGCGGATGACCAGGTCCACAATCTGGGCCTGGATGGTCACATCCAGGGCGGTGGTTGGTTCATCCGCGATGAGGATTTGCGGGTTGCAGGATAGTGCCATGGCAATCATCACGCGCTGGCGCATACCGCCGGAGTACTGGTGCGGGTAATCCTTCAACCGTTCCCCGGCGCGCGGGATGCCGACTGACTCGAGCAGCTTGATAGACCGTTCGCGGGCTTCTTTGGGGGTGATGCCCAGATGCAGCAGCATAGGCTCGGCCATCTGCTTGCCGATGTTCATTACCGGGTTCAGCGAGGTCATCGGGTCCTGAAAAATCATGCTGATTTGCCCGCCGCGCACCTGACGGATTTCTTCTGTGCTCATTGCCAGCAGGTCGTTACCTTTGAAAATGGCTTTACCAGCGGCAATCCGACCGGGAGGGGTTTGGATGAGCCTGAGGATAGAAAGCATGGTAACGCTTTTTCCACAGCCGCTCTCCCCGACCAATCCCAGAGTTTCCCCTTCGTCAAGGTGGATAGAAACCCCGTTAACAGCATGAACAATGCCTTCAGGCGTCTTGAATTGGGTCTCCAGTCCTTGCACATCAAGAATTTTTTCAGCCATCGATGAGCCCTTCTTACATCAGTTTGTTAAAGCTTGTGGAAAAAAAGTAACATTACTCATTGCCAAAGGTTTTTTGGTAAGTTTTTGCACCAATTCATTATAACCGCATTATGGGAACAGGGGAGACGTCAAATTTGTCCAGACAAAGGCGCCTTTTCCATCTGAGATGTAGTATTTCTGTGTCAACTCCTCCATAAGGTCACATTGAGTCGGTTGGGAATAGATGACTTTGCAGCGCGCCCAGGTTCCGCGGAAATCTATCAGAAAGTCCATCTGACCGAGCATGGAATCAAAGGCAATCAAGGTCATTTTGCGCGGTTCTTTCACCAGGTTTCCGAGCGGTTTGGCAACGCTCAGGCGCATACGCCTGGCGAGGGTTTTTTCCACGCTATTTCCCTGATTTTCAGCGGCAAAGTCCAGCATCTGGCTAAGCGCTTGCGCGGGCTCGCGGAAATGGCGGTTCAAAAGCTCGTCCGCGGCAAAACCCGCTGCGCCCATCAGCAGCCCCGCTGCCAACAACATGGCAATCCAACCTCCGGCGGCCTGAGCGGACATGGTTTGATCCACCAGGGTGTTTTCCAGGATAGCGCAAAGCAGGCTGGGGATGCCGATGACAATCATGCCTATCACGCGAAATTGGGCCAACCGATCAATGGGTGGGTATTCAATCCAGTGGGTCAGGTTGGGGCTCAGGGAGCGCAGCAGCTGCGCGCTGCCGTTGACGGGCAGCCACAGCACCAGCCAGACCAACAGACCGCCAAAGAGCAGCCAGAGAATGATGGATGCCAGCCAGTTCCCGATGCGAATCGAAAGCCAGCCTGCCAATCCGCCAGCTAAGGCGCAGAGAAGCAGGCCGGGAACGAATTTTGCGAATGGCAAAGCCACGTGAGCGCTTGCCAGCATTATCGCGTCTACCCCCCAGGCAGTGATTGAGAAGACTGCCCCCGCAACCAGACCGTAGAAAAAACCTATGCGTTGTTTTTTTCTTGCAAACGACGCTGTCATATTGAATATTATAGTAGATATTTCATAATCCGGGCGATGATCCATTTTCCGTCAACAGCGTTGCTGAATTGCGCGAAGGTAAAATGTAAACACAGGGAATTTTGCTGATTTTAAGCAGAATGGTAAATCTGCCACGGTCAGACGAAAATATCACCCGCGGAAGCGCTCTGGCAGACCGTAATAGCGAAACCGCCGGCAGCGCACCGCGCTTCCTTTTGCCGATCTGTAGTTATAAAAGAAGATCCTTCACTGGCGCTTAAGATGACAAGCCGTTTAAGCCGGGTGCAGCGACGCAGGAGCGGAACCCAACGATGGCTCCACAAACCCGCTGGCCAAAGCCTGTCGGGTTGCGCTGCTGCTCCACCCAACCTACGGCCACGTTTTGTCGGGTTGCGCTCCTAAAAGGCTCCACAAACCCGCTGGCCCAAGCTTGTCGGG
>DAONFX010000110.1:0-5158 GCA_035403825.1 Anaerolineaceae bacterium | reverse complement strand
ATGCTCTTGCGTTTGGCGGTCTCCATGCTGCTGGGCGGCGCGATCGGCTTCGAGCGCGAACGCGACAGCCAGCCCGCGGGTTTGCGCACGCATATGATCCTGGTGTTGGGCTCCTGCCTGGCGATGATCCTCTCGGTTAACATGAGCGCTGCCGCCGGTTCCGACCCCGCCCGCCTGGCGGCGCAGGTCGTCTCCGGCATCGGCTTTTTAGGCGCCGGCGCCATCCTGCGCTCCGGCTTTAATGTCAAAGGCCTGACCACTGCCACCACGGTCTGGACCACCGCGATTATCGGTTTGGCAGTCGGTTACGGCTACTACTGGGTAGGGGTTTTCACGACCGTGTTGGTCTTGATTGTGCTGACCGTGGTGAGCCTGATTGAAAAGAAATTCATCCGCAAGAACGTCATCCGCGTCATCAACGTGGACGCTACGGATAACCCGCACATCTTCCGGGCTGTGCGCAAGGAAATCAGCCGGAACGCCGAACAGATTGTGTCGTACAAGACCCAAAAGAGCCTGAAGAGCGGGCATGTGCGCGTGGAGTTCGTCGCTCGCCTGGAGCGCGCTGAGAAAATTGAAGACTTGATGGAAACCCTGTCTAAAATTGACGGGGTGCGCAACATCCGGATTGAGTGACGCCGCGCGCCGCAAAGATCTGGGAGGAAGGCAAGTTTTTGATGTATACTCCACTGCACGATGCCCGGTATACTGCACTGCCTGAGCGGTCATGACCTTGGTTTTTTGCGCAGCGCCGCCGATTTGTGGGGTCTGAACCTGAGCGCGAAAGACGCGCCTGCCTACGGACGGGCGTTGGCCTCCGCGCTGGCCCAACACCCCGAGCTGGAAGAGATTGCCGCTGCCCTGCCGGATGAGAGCCGCGCCGCGCTGGCCGCCTTGCAGAGCCGCGGCGGCAGCCTGCCATGGGCAGCCTTTACGCGCCAGTACGGCGACCTGAGGCAAATGGGCCCGGCCCGCCGCGCGCGCGAAAAACCGCACTTCTTTCCCCAGTCCACCACCGAACGCCTGTGGTACCGCGCCCTCATCGGCCGGGATTTTTTTCGGCAGGGCGACGACCTGGTGGAGCTGGCCTACATCCCCGACGAATTTCTGGAGCGCCTGCCCGTCTTTCCGGAGGATGCCGAGCCTTCCGCGCGGCTGGAGCCCGAGAAACAAGTCAGCGTGGAGCGCGCGCTCTTTTGGCAGGACCGCATCCTGGATGAAAGCTGCACCCTGCTCGCGGCGCTGCGGCGCTTTGGCACGCCTGAGGTTTTACGCGAAGCAGCGCGCCCGGGAATCGATTGGGAGCTCTTGCGCCGCCTGCTCGGCAGCCTGGGCATTATCGACCGGGACGGCAAGACCCCCGCGCCGGAAGCGCGCCGCTTTTTGGAGATGCCGCGCGGCCAAAGCCTGCAGTGGCTGGCAGCGGCTTGGATGAACTCCATCCGCTTCGACGAGCTGCGCCTGGCGCCCGGCCTTGTCTGCCAGGGCACCTGGCCGCATAATCCGCTGCCGGCGCGCCGGGCCTTGCTCCATCAGCTGGCCGGGCTGGAAAACGGGGCGTGGTACGCCATCGATGCCTTTAGTGCGGAGCTGCGCCGCGAAAACCCGGAATACCTGCGCGCGGGCGGGGACGCCAACGAATGGATTATCCTCAGCGCCAAAGACGGCAGACTTTTTCGTCGACCGGAGGATTGGCTGGAGGTCGAAGGCGCCTGGACCGGCTTCCTCATACGCGGGCTGTTGTTCTGGCTGGGTTTTGTGGAACTGGGCTTTGCGGCCGGCGCGGAAGAACCCGCGTACTTCCGCAAATCCGATTGGTGCGCCGCGCTGCTCAGTTCGCGCGAGCCGCTGGCGCTGCCCGCGGAGAACAGCCCCGCGGCAGTCAGCTCAACCGGGCTTATCAGCCTGAACCGCGGTGCGCCGCGGACCGCCCGCTACCAGCTGGCGCGCTTCTCGGAATGGCTGGAGAACGGACCCGAACGCTGGCAGTACCTGCTCACGCCCGCTTCCCTTTCCGCCGCCGCGGAACAGGGCTTGAACATGCGCCACCTGAGCGCCCTGCTGCGCAAATATGCCAAACCCGCCCCGCCGCCCAGCCTGATGGGGGCGTTGGCGCGTTGGGAAACAAACGGGCGCGAGGCTTCGATTGAGCGCTTGTGGGTGCTGCGCCTCAGGTCGCCTGAAGCGCTGCAGGCGCTGCGCGAAAGCCCTGCCGCGGGCTTCCTGGGCGAAGCGCTTGGACCGGCCTCCGTGATTGTGCACCCGGGCGGGCTCGAGAAGGTGCGCGCGGCGCTGGCGCGGCTGGGAACTCTCAGCGATGTGGAGGAGCTGCCCAAATGACCGCTGAACCTGCCAGGACCCCTCCCGGCTGGCTGAACGCGCTGGTGAGACTGATGCTGCTCTTCCATCTGGCGAGCGGCGTTTTGCGAGCCAACGGCGCGCTGGCGCAAAAAGACCTGCTGCTGGAGCTTGGCCTGCCCGCGCGGCTGCCCGGATATCTGTTGGCGGCTGGCTTACTGGGGGCGCTGCTGAGCCTGATTGCGCTGGTATTCACCTGGCGGCCTGGGCGCCTGAGTTTGATTGCGCTGTGGGCCGCGCTGACCTTTGCCATTGGCGGCTATTGGGTAGAGCGTTTGTTCCTGTGGGCGCCCGAACAGCACGGAGGGAGCCCGCTCTTCAAGCTGGGTCTACAAGCGCTCTCCGTGGCAGCCGCGGCGCTTTATACTTACCATATCAAAAAGAGGAGTCAGAACGCGCATGGACCAGGAAATTGAAGTCAAGTTTTCCCTTGCCAACCCCGGGCGTTTGCGTCAGCGCGTGATTGACGCCGGCGCAAAGCTCCTCCAGGCGCGCGTATTCGAGCAGAACCTGCGCTTCGACACGCCTGAAATGCGCTTGCGCGAGAGGGCCCAGGTGCTGCGCCTGCGCGCGGACCAGGCTGCCCACCTCACTTTCAAGGGTCCCGGGCAGGTGCGCGAAGGGGTCTTGGAGCGGCAGGAAATCGAGTTCGAAGTTTCCGATTTTGGTGCCGCCCGGCGCCTGCTGGAGGCTCTGGGTTACCGCGTCTATACCAGCTACGAAAAGTACCGTGAGACTTATCGGATGGGCGGCGTGCTCATCGTGTTGGACGAGCTGCCGTTCGGCTCCTTTGCCGAGCTGGAAGGCCCCTCCGCGAAGGAAATTCATGCCGCCGCGGACGCGCTGGGCCTGGACTGGAACAAACGCCTGAACACCAGCTATATGGACTTGTTTTACGCGCTTAAGGAGCGCCTGGGCCTGGACGCGGAGGCGCTCAGCTTCGAAGCCTTCCGCGGGCTGACGCTGCGGCCGGATGATTTGGGCGCGCAGCCGGCGGATTTGCGCGATGGAAAGGATTCGTTATGAAACTCTGGAAGACACAATCACGCGATATCATTCTGGACCGAAAACCCAGGCTGGCGGTGGAAAAACGACATGTGGAACTGCCCGACGGCACCCAAAACGAGGACTGGCTGTGGCTGGACGCACCCGAATACGCGGTGGTGACCGCGGTGGACGCGAACGGCCGCTTCGTCACCCTGGAGCAGCATCCCTACGCCGTGCATGGGCCCCTGCCCGCCCCGGTGGAAGGCCTCATCCGCGCCGGGGAAGAAGCCGAGGACGCCGCCAAAAGGCTGCTGCTGCAGCAAGCCGGCTACAGCTCCCCGGATTGGGTCTTTCTGGGGGATTTCATCACGGACGCGGAAAGCGGCTATGGGCGCGGTTATTACTTCCTGGCGCGCCTGGCAGTGCCCGCCGCGGAAGGCGCTGACCCGCTCGTCCGGCTGCTCTCGCGCGAGCAATTGCAAGACGCCGTAGCGGAAGGCCAGCCGCGCGTGCTCACCTGGCAGACCGCTTTTTCGCTGGCGCTGCTCAGGCTCTTTTTGCGTTAGCCGCGGGGGATTAGCTTCAGCTCGCCGCCCTGCCAGCGCGCCGCTTCGGCCTGGGCATTCAATCCAAGCAAACGCGCGAGCGCGTATTCAAACGCGGCGGGTTCTCCGCTGGTGATAAAGCGCAGGCTGCCCTCTTCGGGAGAGGGATTCAAGAGCTTGCGCTCGGCCAAAACGCGCGCGGTCTGTCGCGCCACGGCAGGGGCGGGGTCAATCACGCGGGCGCGCCCGGCGGCGATTTTTTCGATGAGCGGGATGACGAAGGGGTAATGCGTGCAGCCCATCACCAGCGTATCCGCGCCGGCGTCCAACATAGGCAGGACGGCTTCTTCCAGGATGCGGCGGGTTTTGGGCGTGTTCAGGCGCGCCCTTTCGATTTGGCTCACCAGCCCGGGGCAGGTGGACTGAAAGATTTCCACATCCTGCGCGAAGCGTTCCACCACCGAAGCATACAGCTCCCCCTGGAAGGTGGAGGGCGTGGCCAGCACCCCGACCTTGCGGGTGAGGGACTGCTCGGCGGCGGGCTTGACGGCCGGCTCCATCCCCACGAAGGGCACGTCCGGGAAGACCGCGCGCAGGTGCTTGAGGGCCGCGGCGGAGGCGGTGTTGCAGGCGATGACAATCAGCTTGGCGCCCTGGGAGAGCAGGAAACGGGCAGAGGCTTCGGCGATGGCGCGCAGTTCTTCCAGCGAGCGGCTGCCGTAGGGCACGTTGGCCTGGTCCCCGAAGTAGAGCAGGCGCTCGTGGGGCAGGGTTTGTATGGCCGCGCGCAAGACGGAGAGCCCGCCCACGCCGGAGTCGTACAGGGCGACGGGCTGGGAGGGGGAGGATGCGGCGTTCATGCCGGATATTGTAGCACGGGTGGGGGGAGGATGTGGGATTGACAGCGTTACGGTAACGAAGTAAAATAAATGAAAACAGGAGGGTGCCGCGATGATTGTTGGTTCACTGGTAAAATTCAAGGACGGATTGTATGAAGAGGAGCAGGGGATGATTTACCTGGTCCTTGAGGAAAACGGCGACAGGGGAATTATCCGCTGGATTGAGGACGCAAACCCGATCCCCGCGAGCTCTCTCGCAAGGTTCGATGAGATGGAAGTTCTTGGATATGTGTTGATTGATGAAGACGAAAGAGGATTCTACCCGCAACGAAAGGCAAGCCCGCCGAAGAGAGCGCGAAAAAGCGTGGCTTAAGGAGCACGGCTGGAGCAGCTGGGAAGCGCTGCATACGGCGCTGATGAGGGGAGAAG
>DAONFX010000109.1:0-5167 GCA_035403825.1 Anaerolineaceae bacterium | reverse complement strand
CTTCAGTAGTAGGTTGGGTGGAGCGACATCGGGCCTTCATCAGCAATTTCCTTTTTCGGAGCGCAACCCAACATTCCACAGATGGTGGGAAACGGGCAGCGGGTTTTGGTATTGGAGTTTGTTGTTGGGTTTCGCTCCTGCGTCGCTGCACCCAACCTACGCGTTGCGACTTTGTAGTAGGTCGGGTGGAGCGCCAGCGCAACCCGACAAGCTTTGGCCAGCAGCTATGTGAAGTAGTCGTTAGGTTCCGCCCCCGCGCATCTGCACCCAGCTTATGCGGCTTGTCATCCTGAGCGCCCCGTTTTGTCATCCGGAGCGCCAGCGAAGGAGATCCTGCCCTTTCCCTCCGGATGCTTCTCCTGCAAATCAGCCGGACGCGCCTCCACGCGCAGCCTCCACGCGCAGCCCCCTGGAAGCTCGGTCTGGGATATAATCCACAACAGGGCCCACGATTCAACTGTGCCATCATCACCCCCAGGCTCATCCAGGAGGACTCACCATGATTGAAAACTTTCGATACTATAACCCCACCCAAATCTTCTTTGGCAGCGGCACGATTGCCAAAATCAACAAGCTCATCCCCCGCAAAGCCAAAGTGATGGTGCTTTACGGCGGCGGCTCCATCAAAAAGAACGGCGTCTACGAGCAGGTGATGGCAGCCCTCAAAAAGCGCGAAGTGCTGGAATTCGGCGGCATCGAAGCCAACCCGGACTACGACACGCTCATGCGCGCGGTCAGGAAAATCCAGAAAAAGCACGTCAACTTCCTGCTGGCGGTCGGCGGCGGTTCGGTCATCGACGGCGTCAAATTCGCCTCTCTGGCAGCCCTCTACCCCGGCAAAGACCCCTGGGATATTCTGACAGGCGGCGGTCTCTCCCAGGCCAAAGAAGCCCTGCCGTTCGGAACCGTCCTCACCTTGCCCGCCACCGGCAGCGAAATGAACAGCAACGCCGTGATTTCCCGCCGCAGCATCCAGGAGAAACTCTCCTTCGGCAGCGACCTGGTCTTCCCGCGCTTTTCCATCCTGGACCCCGAAACGACCTATTCCCTGCCCCAAAAGCAGATCCGCAACGGGCTGGTGGACGCCTTCGTGCACGTCTTCGAGCAATACCTCACCTATCCGGTCGGCGCCCTGGTGCAAGACCGGCAGGCGGAAGCCATCCTGATGGCATTGAGGGACCTCGCCCCGGACGCGCTGCGCGTGCCGCCCGACTACAACGCTCGCGCCAACTTCATGTGGGCCGCCACCAACGCCCTCAACCACACCCTCAACCGCGGCGTTCCGGAAGACTGGGCCACCCACAATATCGGGCATGAGCTCACCGCGCTCTACGGCCTGGACCACGCCGAGACGCTGGCGGCGGTGCTGCCCTGGCTGCTGTGGTACAAACGCAAGCAAAAACAGGCCAAGCTGCTGCAATACGGCTACCGCGTGCTCGGCATCAAGACCCAGAAATACGACGACCGCATCGACCAGACCATCGAAGCCACAGCTGCTTTCTTCCACAGCCTGGGCATGCCCACCACGCTCACAGCCTACGGCATTGACCCCGAGGAAGCCGCCCAAAAGGTGCAGGCGCGCATGGAATCCCATCAGTGGACTTTCGGCGAGCATCAAGACATCAGCGGCAAAGACGCCGCCGCGATTTTGCGCTTGAGCCGTTAGTCTCCCCCCCACATAAAAAAAGGGGCTGTCCCAAAAGTCGGACGGCCCTTTTTGATTTCCCACTCCGTGCCCGTTTTTATGGTCGTTGGCGGATTTGCGCTCTCAAAATGAGGATAAACCAGGCACGTTCTCCCGCTTTGGGCTGTCCAAAAAGGAAAAATCCTTCTTTTTGGACAACCGCTTAATTTATCAGCTGACGGAACAGGTTTTTGAGCAGCGCCAAAACCAGCTTGGCGCCCATCATCAGGTAGAAAAACCAGTTGAACAGAAAGAAATACTCCCGCGCGAAGTGCTTGCGGTAGTACAGAAAGTAAGAGCGGTGCCACGCCAGGATAGAGTTAGCCGGCCGCACCTTGCTGCCGCCCTCCCCGCCGTAATGGACGATGCGCGCAATCGGTACATACATCACCTTCCAACCCGCCTTCCGGGCGCGCAAGCAGTAATCGCTGTCCTCCTGGTAGGCAAAAAAGCGCTCGTCGAACTCCCCGATTTGCTCCCAGGCGGCTCGCCGGATAAACATGCACGAACCTGAAACAGCCTTCACCTCCGCGATTTCGTCCTCCGGAAGCCAACTTTGCAGGTAGCCGTTCAGCGCGCGGTTCCGCGGGAAAAGCCTGCCCAGCCATAAAAAATACCCGAACACCTCCGCGGGTCTGGCCTCGCCCCTCCGGCTCTGCTTCTGAAAGCTCCCGTCCGCGTTCAACACCTTTGGGATGGCAATCCCCACGCCCTCATTCGCGCGCATCCAATCCAGCATTGGCGTGAATAGGTCCTCGATCAACAGCGTGTCGGGGTTGAGCAGCAGAAAGAATTCCCCCCGCGCCGCAGCCAGCATTTGGTTGACCGGTTTACTGAAACCAATGTTGGCGTTGTTGCGGATGACCCGCACATACGGGAATTCTTCCGCGAGCATCTCCAGTGTACCGTCATCCGAGCCGTTATCCGCGACGATAATCTCATATTCAAACGAGGGAACCTCTTCCGTCAGGGCTTGCCCCATGCCGTTCCCACGCGCAGCCGAAGCCTGCCCTCGCGCGAAACCAAGCGGCGCGTGTTCAGCGATGGAAAGCAAACAGTCCCGCAGGTAGGCTTTGGCGTTCAGGGTGAGAATACAAATGGAGAGGTCCGGAACGGTTCCGCCCCAAGCCGAGGTATTCTCAGGTACTCGCGCGCTCAGCATGTCCATCAGAACAATGCCCCTTCGGTTTTTCGCATGTTTGATTTGCTTCTATGACGATTATACAATCGTTTATCGGGTCGGGAAACGTAGATTTCTTGCGCTGAGAGGGGAGGTTTCCGGCTGGAAAGCGTCCGCCTGATCCGGCAGCCAAATTTCCGCGCCCTGCGGCATTGCCGGCAAATCCAAAACGCCGCCCTCCGCCTTTGCCTGCCCGCCGCCCAAGAGCCCGCGGAAGCTTTCCCGTTCGGCAAAGCCCGCCTGCGGCAGCCTGAGCGCGCGCGCCGGCGCCGCATCCTGTGAACGCTTGGCAGCCACCAACACGCGCTCGGTGCCCAAAACTCGCTGGAAAAGCAGGCTGTCGGCATCCCCAAAGAGAATCTGGAAAGCTCCTTCCGCCAGCACGCGGCTGCTTTTGCGCAGGGCGATAAGCTTCCGGTAAAAAGTAAACAGTTCCTGATCCCATTTGCTTTCGTCCCAAGGCATGCAGGCGCGGCTGCCAAAGCCTTCCTGGTCGCGCAGCCCGATTTCGTCGCCGTAATACAGGCACGGAACGCCCGGGAAGCAGAACTGCAGCACGGCAGCCAGCATGCTCAGGGCTTTGTTCCCACCCAGTTCGCTCAGGATGCGGGCGGTATCGTGGCTGTCAACCAGATTGAGCTGCTGCAGGGCAATCGCCCAGGGCACAGCCGCCAGATGTTCCTGCCAGGTGCGTAAAACCAGTTCGGTCGGCCAGCGTTCGCTTCCGCCCAGCTTGCCCTGCCAATGCACCGCGTCTTGCTGATAGGGACGCAGCCAATGCAGCAGCGGGTCGGTAAAGCCGGAGTAGTTCATCACCCCATCCCAACCCTCGCCTTGCAGTTGGGAGGCAGCCTCGAAGAAGTTTTCCGCCACCAGGTAGGCTTCCGGGTTGGTTTCTTTCACTGCCCGCCGGATTTCCGGCAGGATTTCCCGGTCCAGCTGCTGGGCGTCCTGCCGGCCGAGCATATTGCCCACGTCCACGCGCCAGCCGCTGGCATTCCAGGGCGGGCGCAGCCAACGGCGCATGACGCTGTCCTCGCCGCGGTACATCAGTTCGCGCAGGCGGGCGCTGGCATAGTTCAGCTTGGGAAGAGAGCCAAAACCCAGCCACGAAACGTAGTCCTCCGGGCTCTCCCCAAAGAAGAAGTACTCCCGCTCCGGGCTGTTGGGGTCGGCCTGGGCGGCCTGGAACCAGGGGTGCCCGATGCCGCAGTGGTTGGGGACGATATCCAGGATATAGCGTATACCGCGCTGCGCGAAAGCTTCGCTCAGGGTTTGCAGAGCCGCGTCGCCCCCCAACACCGGGTCCACGTGTTCGTAATCGGCCACGTCGTAGCGGTGGTTGGTGTAGGCGCTGAAAATCGGGTTCAGGTAGACCGCGTTCACGCCCAGGCGTTCCAGGTAGTCCAGCCTTTGGGTGATGCCCGCCAGGTCGCCGCCGTAAAAAGGCAGCAGCCCGGCCTCGCGCGGGGCGGGCTGGCCCCATGGGAGGGTATCTCTGCGCCAGTTGCGGTAAGGCAGCGCTTCGTGATGCGGGTCGTTGGTTGGGTCGCCGTTCTCAAAGCGGTCCGGGAAGATTTGATAGAAGACGGAGCCGGAAAGCCAGGGGATGGCGGGGGTATCCGCCAGCAGCTTGAAATCGAAGAGCGAGAACGGCACGCCCTGCCCGATTCCGACGGCGTTCAGCCACCAGACTACTTCCCGCGTGCGGATGGCGAAACGGTAGGGGACGCGCGGCTCGTTCACGCGCAAATCCGCTTCCCAGGCCTGCATGCCGGCCTGCTCCGGGCCCGGGCGCATATCCGTGAACTGCTGCTCGCCGTTGGGGATGGTGCGCAGCACCACCTGCTCTATGGGCGCGCCCAAAGGCGTGAGCAGGCGCAGGCGCACCAGCTCACCCAGGCGCGGGCGCGGGTTGGAAAGGTAATCGGCGCTGCCAAAATGCAGGATTTGCGCCAGCCAGTCGGGTTGTTCAGGGGTCATGTTCATCCGGGTCCTCAAAGCGCTAATTTTACCAATGAATGGCATTTCAGGGAGAATCGTTTTCAATACGCACGCGATCGCGGTGTGCGTAGGGCAGCTTGCGATTTTCAAGCCGCCAAAGGTTTGGGGCCTGCCGCCCTGAGCTTGCGCAGGGTCTATCTTATTCGTATTGATGGCAGGGGACGCGCGGTAAGGAGGCCGATTCGTCGTTGCGAGCCCCCGCCGCGTGACTCGCGCGAAATGATACCTTACGGTGAGGGGGCGCGGCAATCTGCCCTTAATGTCTTGTCATGGAAACGCGATCTCAGCTACCTGAGTTG
>DAONFX010000108.1:0-5238 GCA_035403825.1 Anaerolineaceae bacterium | reverse complement strand
AACCCGACAGAACGTGGCCGTAGGTTGGGTGGAGCGGCAGCGCAACCCGACAAGCTTTGGCCGGTGGGTTTGTGGAGCTGGTCGCAGGTCGGGTGGAGAAGCAGCCCAACCCAACAGAGCGTAGTCGTAGGTCGGGTGGAGCGGCAGCGCAACCCGACAGAACGTGGCCGTAGGTTCGGTGGAGCGGCAGCGCAACCCGACAGAACGTGGTCGTAGGTCGGGTGGAGCGGCAGCGCAACCCGACAAGCTTTGGCCGGCGGGTTTGTGGAGCCGTCGTTGGGTTTCGCTCCTGCGTCGCTGCACCCAACCTACAAACTGGCTGAGCGCAGCGAAGAATCTCAACAGCAACAAAGAACAGATCCTTCCCTCTGTTCAGGATGACAACCACCCAGTAATTCCGCTCCCCTGAATGGCACATGCCGCCGGCAAAGAAACTCCTTTTCACCCCCGACAATCCCATCCTTCCCCAGTCCAACCCGATTTTCCAACCCGAATTCCCGCCCGATACTGCTATAATTACGCATCTTGTACCATTTACCAATGCAAAAAGAGGAACTTATTTTAGAATCGAGCCGTGATGACTTCGGAAGACCTCACCACCCCCACCCCGCTCCCTCCCCTCACAGAGGAGCTTGTGCTCACGCTCTGGTCGCGCACCTACAACACCAGCGGCAAACCCGATTGGTCCCACATTTTTCCTTACTACACGGAAGACATTGTCTTCCAAGACCCTATCCAGCGCGTAGTGGGTAAGCCCGCTTTCGTGGCAATGTGCAATCGCCTCACCAAGCGCTGCCAGGAACTCAAGATGGACATCACTTCCATTGCCAGCAGCGAAAACGTCATCTTCATGCAGTGGACGATGACCATGGTGTTCCGCAAGACCCCCAGCACCCCGATTTACGGATGCACCAGGCTCAGCCTGAACGCTGCCGGCCTCATCGCGCAGCAGCGGGATTACTACGACTTGTGGGGCGATATCTTCGCGAACGTCCCCGGGATGAAACGCGCGTATCTGAGCTTTATGCGCAAACATTTTGGATAAATCGAGAATGAAATTGCTCCCCGACGAACTGCAGTACATCCAGAACGGCCTGAAAAAGCAAAACCGGTCGGATGCCCGCCTGGACGGAAAAACCTGCGTCGTTACCGGCGCCACCTCTGGCGTGGGCTACCAAAGCGCCCGCAGGCTGGCGCAGGCCGGCGCGCGCGTCGTCATGCTCTGCCGCAACGCGGAAAAAGCCAGCCTTGTGCAAGATGAGCTGAGCCGGGAATACCAGGCCGAATCCGACGTCTTCATCGCCGATATGCGCGAGCTAGCCCAGGTCAGTCGGGCAGCGAAGCAAATCGCCGGGAAATATCCAAAAATAAACGTGCTGGTAAACAACGCCGGCGTGTTCAACAGGCGCCGCCGCCTGACCCCCGACGGGCACGAAGAAATTTTTGGAGTCATCCATCTGGCGGCCTTTGTGCTTACCGCTGGGCTCATCCCCAACCTGAAAGCCGCTGCCCCTGCGCGCATCATTGACGTCAACTCCGAAGGGCACCGCTTTGGCGGGCTGAAAATGAACGACCTGAACTGGTCCAGACGCCTCTACATCCCCCTGCAAGCCTATGGAGCCGCCAAGATTGCTCAGCTGCTGACCGGGCTGGAACTGGCCGGGCGCTTGCGCGGCAGCGGCGTCAGCGTGTACATCATGCATCCGGGCGCTGTGCGCACCAACATCGGTATGAATAACGATTTTCTCTATCGTTTTTATAACCACTACATTCTCGGTTTATTTCTGATAGACCCTGCGGTCTCGGGGGAAGCAGTGCATTATCTTGCCGCCGCGCCTGAATTGCAGGGCGTGACGGGTAATTTTTACAATCAGACAATTGAAGAAAAGCCGGCCAGCTACGTGCTCTCCGAGCGCTTGCGCCGGGAAATTTGGGATTACAGCGAGACAGTCGCGCGGAGTTATCTGGGAGATGCTTATGACATTTGACGTTATCGTGGTTGGCGCGGGGGCTTCCGGCCTTACCGCGGCCGCGTATCTGGCCAAACACGGCCGCAGGGTTTTGCTATGCGAAAAAGAGGCCGCCTGCGGCGGGCTTGTGAATTCCTTTACGCGCGATGGTTTCACCTTCGACGGCGGAGCGCGCGCCCTGGAAGACGCCGGAGTGCTGTTTACCATGCTGCGCCAGCTCGGTCTGCAAATTGAATTCGTCAAAAACCACATCTCGCTGGGAATTGAAGACCAGATGCTCGACATGGAATCCGAAACGAGCATCGAGAGTTACGCCGGAATGCTGAAAAAGCTCTACCCGGAATCCGCGGCGGATATCGACATTATTGCCAGGGACCTGCGGCTGATCACCCGCGCGATGGACATCCAGTACGGTATCAACAACCCGCTTTTCCTGGATCCCAAAACAGACGGCAAGTACTTTGCCACGCGCGTTTTTCCCTGGATGTTCAAATACGCCCTCAACGTTGGTAAAGTCCAGTCCAAAAATCAGCCGGTGGTTCCTTACCTGCGCCAGTTCACTTCCAACCAGGCGCTGCTGGATATCATCTCCCAACACTTTTTTGCAGATACTCCGGCTTACTTCGCGCTCAGCTATTTCAAAATTTTCCAGGAGTATTACTACCCGAAAGGTGGAACGGGCGTTTTCATCGAAAAGATGGCCGAATATATCCAAAAGCACGGCGGAACAATTCGGACGAACACCGAAATCGCAAGTATCGACCCAATGGGGAAGACTGTGACGACCTCCAGCGGAGAACAGATTGCTTACCGCCAATTACTGTGGACAGCCGACCAGAAACTCCTGTACAACATCTCCAGGCTGGACGAGCAAGCGCACCCCGAATTAGCAGCGGCCCTGAACGAGCGCAAAGCTTACCTGGCGGATAAAACCGGCAGCGACTCTATTTTCTCGCTGTTCGTCACAACCAACCAGGAGCCCGGCTATTTCAAGGGCATCGCCAGCGGGCATGTTTTTTACACCCCCAGCCGCGCAGGCCAGTCCCAGGCCGGACCGCTGCCGCTGGAAGGCACTCCGGCTGAAATCCAAGCCTGGCTCGAAAAGTACCTGGCCTTGACCACCTACGAGATTGCCATCCCCGCCCTACGCGACCCGGACCTGGCCCCTCCAGGAAAAACCGGGCTGATTATCAGCGTCTTATGTGACTACGCCCTGACCAAAAGAATTGCCGACCAGGGCTGGTACGA
Source organism: Anaerolineaceae bacterium (assembly GCA_035403825.1). GTDB lineage: Bacteria > Chloroflexota > Anaerolineae > Anaerolineales > Anaerolineaceae > Mesolinea. The sequence continues at coordinate 2,020 of DAONFX010000108.1, read as the reverse complement.
GGAGTTCAAGCAGCTTGCGGCGCGCGTAATGGTGGAAAACCTGGACCGGACGCTCTATCCCGGCCTGGCCGGCGCGCTTTCTCAAGCCTTTAGCGCCACGCCCCTCACCATCCAAAAGGTCACCGGCACAACTGACGGCGCGATTACCGGCTGGTCCTTCCGCAACCAGCCCATTCCGGCGGAGAACCGGCTGACCCACATCGCCAACGCCTCCAGCACCATCCTGCCGGATGTTTCCCAGGCCGGCCAGTGGACCTACAGCCCGGCCGGGCTGCCCGTCTCGTGGATTACAGGCAAAGTCGCCGCGGACAAAATACAAAAACGCCTGGGCAAGAGGTAAAAGGCGCCTGCGGGGTCATCATTGTCCCCAGAGTGTGGGGGCTTGTGGGAAATGGTTTATTGAAATTATGCTCATAGAGTTGAAAAAACAAGCTACCGTCAGGCAGCTTGTTTGGTAGGGAGGGCTGTGCCAGAGACGGGCGCGGGATTAGTCGTACCCGCGCGAGAACAGCCAGCGGAACCATTGCAGAAGGGTGCGGCCCTCCGGCTCTCCCAGCACGTATTCGCCTGCGTTTTCGGCGGCATGCCAGCCCCAATACACAAATCCGAGAAAAACCGCACCGAGGCTCAGGCTGGCGAATACGAAAAAGCGCAGCGCCCCCTTCCTTTGCTTGGAAGCAATCGCGTCGAACAGCTTCTGGAAAGGCGTCAGCAGGTAGAGCAGCCGGAAAACCCCGTATCCGAGCCAGGTCCCCAGCGCGTTCAGCAGGATGTCGTCCACGTCAAACACCCGCACCGCCAGCAGCACCTGCAGGGTCTCGACCACCAGCGAGAAAGCGGCGCCAAGCAGCAGCATTTTCCAACCGGAGCGCAAATCCTTGAAGAGGACTGCCGCGAGGATTCCGATTGGTACGAACGCCACCAGGTTGCCAACCAGTAGAAACAGGACGATGCGGATGAGCGGCGGGTAGCGGGCAGTGTCCGCGCGTTGAATCATGCGCAGGCTGTTGACAATGGGTATAAAGTTGGCTCTGAGATTCCGCTCCAGGTTGAAGCGAAAGGGCTCAAACAGCTGGTAGGAGAGCAGGCACAGGAACACAAACAGGAGCGTGACCGCCAGCTCGCGCTTCAGGTCAAACTGTTTGGCTGTCAATCCGCGGATGAGGCGCATGGCAGCCCATAGGATGGTAATGGCCAGGTACAAGCCAGCGCTGTTGATTTCAAAGGTCATCGTGCACGCATCTTTCCGGTTTGGTTTGGGCATTATATCATCGCGCGGTTGGGGCTGTTTTCTGAGGATGATGCTTTAGGTTACCAAAGTAGATTCGCATGGGCTGCTTCGCCCTTCGCAGGAAGCGTGTCCGGGCAAACCCCGCGCCTGAAAGGCTGTGCAAAAAAAATCCAAAATCCCAATCCCGAGCGCTTTATTGTAGAATGCTCATCACAACCCAAAACAAGGAGCCGAGAATGATCGAAAAAGTTTACACGATGAGCACCCGTACCGAGCATGTCATCGAACCCGTGCTCACGGACGGATACATTAATTACATGCACATGGTCCTGCTGAAAGACGAGGCGCTGCCGACCCACTACACCAACGCGAATATCTACATGACCGTTGTGACCGGCACAATGCACCTTTCCCTTTCCGACGGCGAATTCCGGGTTTATCCCAGCGGCAGCGTGGTGAACGTCCCGTTCAAGACCAAGATGATCGCCCAGAACCGCGGCGAGGAAACGCTGGAACTGATCGTGGTCAAATCCCCCGCGCCCGGGAGCGAAATTTACAAGTCGTAGGTCGGGTGGAGCGGCAGCGCAACCCGACAAGCTTTGGCCGGCGGTTTTGTGGAGCCGTCGTTGGGTTTCGCTCCTGCGTCGCTGCACCCAACCTACAAACTGGCAGTTTTTCATCCAGTCCGTGGTCGTAGGTCGGTTGGAGCGGCAGCGCAACCCGACAAGACCCTGGTCGTAGGTCGGGTGGAGCGGCAGCGCAACCCGACAGAACGTGGTCGTAGGTCGG
>DAONFX010000107.1:0-5289 GCA_035403825.1 Anaerolineaceae bacterium | reverse complement strand
GCTCCACCCGACCTACGACCAGTGCTGAAAGGGGCAGCCCGATTGAACCCAGCTGGCAGCATCTTCCGCCTTTGTCCGGCGGTGTAACTTGCGTGAAGAAACTCGCGATGACCAATGATAAAGCTGCCAAAGATTCGTCATTGTGATGGAGCGGCGGCGACTGCAGAAATCTCTCTCTCAATGAAATTCGGAGCCGTTTCGCAAGCTCGGGATCATGGAGAATTTCTCGCGATACTCCCCCCGCCTCTGCGTTTTTACTCGTGGCGCAGCGCTTCCACCGGCTCAAGGCTGGCAGCTCTGCTGGCCGGGTATAAGCCAAAGAAAATCCCGATCGCGGTGGAGAAGAGTGTGGCCAGCAGGACGGAACCCAATCCGATGGCCGGCACGAGCGGCGTGCCTGAGCGCGCGGCGATAGTTCCGACTACCGAGGAGAGCAGCCACCCCAGGCCGATTCCCAGCAGCCCACCGATCAGGCTCAGCATGGCCGATTCGGTCAGGAACTGCAGCTTGATATCCGCCTTGCGTGCCCCCAGGGCTTTGCGCAGGCCTATCTCCTGGGTGCGCTCGGAGACAGACACGAGCATGATGTTCATAATCCCAATCCCGCCGACCAGCAGCGAAATGGCCGCGATGCCGCTCAGGAAGATTGTGAGCACGCTGGTAATCGCGCTGGCAATCGAAAGGAAATCATCCTGATTGGTGATGGTGAAATCGTTCGGCTGGCGCGGGTTCAGGCGGTGGGATGCGCGCATGACCGCGCTTGTTTCTGAGATGGCCGCGTCCATGCTCTCGCTGCTGCGCGCCTGCACGATAATAAACTGCACCTGGTTGGCGGAATCGCCGCGGCGCACGCGCAGTTGCATAGAGGTTATCGGCATATAGACGTTCAAATCAGGGTTGTTGAACTGGCTGCCGCCTTTGGCGACCGTTACACCCACCACGCGGAAAGGCTGCCCATTGATGCGCAGACTGGTACCGACCACGTTGGTATTGCGCCCGAGCAGCCGCTGGGCGAGTTCCGGCCCGATGACTACCACCGAAGCGCCGGATGTCACTTCTGTATCCGTGAAGAACGCGCCTTCAGCAATCTCCAGGTTCATGATCTTCTGGTAGGCGGTGTTGGAGCCTATGATGTTGGCGCTTTCGCTCTCCCCGCCGTACTTGACCGCGCTGTTCGCGTTCAGCACAGGGCTGACTGCTTCGATGTTCGGCGCGCGGTTGCGGTTCTCAAGCGCCTTGACGTCCAGCAGGGTCAAATCACGCGGATTGGTGACGTCCTCGGTCATGTTGCCCTTCATCACGTAAATCACATTGGTACCGATGGACTCAATCTGACCGGTGATGGTTTGCTGGGCGCCCTGTCCGATTGCCATCAGGGAAATGACCGCTCCGACGCCAATGACGATGCCGAGAATGGTCAGGAACGTGCGCGTGCGGTTGGAGCTGATGCTGGAAACCGCTTCTTTTAGTGCCTGGAGGAATTTCATAGAGCGCTCTCCTCCCGGTTCACCAGCCCATCCTTAAGATGGACGATGCGCCCGGCCTGGGCTGCCACGCCCGGGTCGTGCGTGACGATGACGAGGGTGGTGCCGTTGAGGGCGTTCAGGCTCAGGAGCAGTTCCATTATTTCCTGTCCGGATTTGGAATCGAGATTGCCTGTGGGTTCGTCCGCCAGGATGATGGCTGGTTCGTTCACGATTGCGCGGGCAATGGCCACGCGCTGCTGCTGCCCGCCTGAAAGCTCTTTGGGCTTGTGGGTCATGCGGTCTGCCAAGCCCACTTTTTCGAGCGCCACGGCGGAGCGTTCCCACAGGTTGGTCTTATCAGCGCTGTAACGAAGCGGCAGTTCCACGTTTTGCAGGGCATTCGCGCGCGGGAGCAGGTTGTAGTTCTGGAATACAAAGCCAATTTTCTTGTTGCGCACGGCTGCCAGCTCATCGTCAATCAAATCGGAGACAAGCTGCCCATCCAGCCAGTATTCACCGCTGGAAGGGGAGTCCAGACAGCCAATCATATTCATCAGGGTTGATTTCCCGGAGCCGGAAGGTCCCATAATGGCAATAAACTCACCGGGCTGGACTTCAAGGTCAATGCCGCGCAGCGCCTGCACTTCCACATCGCCCATTTTGTAAACCTTTTTCAGGTCCCTGACCCAGATTACGGGTCCTTGTTGTGGGGCGTCAGTCATAGCGCTACCGGCTTCCAGACAGGCGCGGGAAACTATCCAGCAGACTGGTGGGCGGATTGAGCACCACCATCTCGCCTTCTTCCAGGTCTCCGGAGAGGATTTCGGCCAGGCCGTCGGAATATGCGCCGACCTGCACTTGCACGGTTTCAGGCTGACCGCCGCGCATCACGTAGACGATGTCTTTGCCGTCTTTATTGACAACTGCCTGAATTGGGAGGACCAGTACGTCCGGTAATTCAGCGGTTTGGATGACGACTCCCGCGGTCATGCCGGGTTTTATGGTTTCCTGCCCGTCGTCGATGGAGATGGTGACCATGTAATTCATCACGCCAGCCTGGTTCTCAGCCGCACCTGCGATTTCGAGCACCTGACCCGAAAAGCTTTGATTGAAGAACGCGTCGAAGGTCATGCTGGCTTTCTGACCGACAGCTACATTCGGGATGTCCACTTCGGAAACCGGCACCTTCAGTTGGAGGGTGGACAGGTCCGCCAGACGCACTGCCTGGGTGCCCGCGCTGACCAGCGCGCCTTTTACCGCGCTGACGGAAGTAACCGTCCCTGTGAAAGGCGCCTTGATGAATTGTGATTCCAGGCGTTTTTCAGCAATGGCGAGCTGTAATTCCAGTTTCTTGCGCTCAAGCGGGTCCGGACCGTCTTTGATTTTCTCCAGGTCCGCCTGCCAGGAGGCAATCGTCTGTTCCTGCAGGGAGATTTTGTCGGTCAGGGTGCTAATCTGGCGCGCGATTGTCTCAGGCGCGCAAAAGTCCAGCGCGCTTTGGGCTGTCTGCAGCACGCGCAAGTTCAGTTCTGTCGGGTTATCCCGGTAGGCTGTCTGCGCGTCGTCAAAGTCGGTTTGCAGGTTGCTCAGCCGCCAGGAGGTGCACTCCCGCTCCTGCAGCTGGGAGAGCTCGATATTGAGCGAAACCAGGCTGGCCTGCGCGCTGCTGATATCCGCTTTGAGTTGTTCGCGACTGAGAGCCGCGGCAGATTCCAAATTCGCGAGCGCCTGTTCGACGTTCAACTTATCCATGCGTGCCTGCAGAACATCCAGTGGAAGGTCATTTTCATCCAGCGCTGCAAGGACGTCGCCTTGCTGTACCTGGCTGCCAATGCTGACCATCAGCTCGCCAACGCGCCCGCTGGTCTGCCAGACCAGCAGCGCGTCCTGGGCAGGTTGGACCGTGCCGGTGCCGTTGATACTGCTTTGCAGTGTCTTGCGTTCAAAAGCAACCACTTCCAGGTCGCTGATGGCAGCTTGCGCGTTTTGCTGCTGCCTATAGCGAATAATGAAGAAAGCTCCCACAAGCAGAGCCAGGATGATAAACACAGTCAGTATAGTCCGGCCCGTTTTCTTGGGGCGTTTGTTCCTAGTTTCAGTTGTCACAGATACCTCCAGGGTGAAAACTGTTCTAACTATACCATTTCAAAATTGGACTTACCATAAGAACTATCTAAGAAGTTTCTACAATTTCAAAGCGAAGTTGGCTGGAAGGGAGCGCGGCGGATGACTTGGGCGTAGAGACGGGTGGGCTGTGGGCAAGCAGGGCACACGCCTGAAAAAGCCAGTTCCCGGGGGTGAAAAAAACCAGGGTGCGGCCTATGGTCTGAGAGGTTTCGGCACCCGCAGCTTATTTAATCAGCGCTGAAATCGCCTTGAAGCGCGGGTCGGCAGCTTTGCGCAGGAGTGCAAAGAGCGCCATTTCGGTTGAGAGGATGCACCCTCCGAGCCTGGAGATTTCGTGCAGAGCGGTTTGCTTGTCGCTCATATGGCGGGAGGATACGGCATCCGCGATGACCGCAACGTCGTAGCCCTCGGCCAGCAGGTCGGCGGCGCTTTGGTAGACGCAGATGTGCGTTTCAAATCCGCACAGCAGCAGCTGCCGGCGTCCGCTGGCTTCAAGCGCCTGGCGGCAGCCTTCATCAGCCAGCACGCTGAAAGTGGCGCGCGCCAGCTCAGGTTGTTCTGGCAGCAGGCTGGCAATCTCTTCGATGGTGTGCCCGATTTTGTGCGGGGACTGCGCGGTAAGCAGCAGCGGCAGCTCCAGGATGGACGCGGCGCGAATCAGCGTTTGGATGCGGCTGATGGCAGGCTGGCTTTCGGCCACCACGCGCGCCAGGTTGCCCTGAGCGTCGATAATCATGAGCAGGCTGTCCTCGATTTTGAGCATATTTGCTTCTCCCGGTTGGTGTTGGCGCTGCCTGGCCGGTTTTTTTGGGCAGCGCGTCCGCGTATATTATAATCAGCCCAGCGAGGAGCTATGAAGGATTTCCGGAATAGTTGGGATGTGATGGTCAAAGCGCTGAGCTTGTGGTGGGAGGATTGGGCCAACCAGGTGTTGGTAAGCCTCTCCGCGGTGCTGCTGAGCCTGACGGTGGTGCTGGCTGTACCGGCCTATATTGGCGTGCTGGAACAGGCGCGCGACCTGACTCACGGCTTGCGCACGGGCATTGCCGGCATGTGGCTGGGCTTCCGGCGGGAGCTGCGGCGCAGCCTGCCCTGGGGTTTGTTGAATCTGGCAGCCGCGGCGCTGTTTGGTTTTACGCTCTGGTTTTACGCCAATAGCAGCTTTGTCTTCGCGCCGACGCTGGTCGTTTTGATTACGTTCATCGCGGCGCTGGGCTTCATCTGGCAGTACTTTGCGCTGGCGTGCTACACGCTGCAGGAGGAGAAGAAGATTCGGTTAGCCTGGAAGAACGCCGGGGCGCTGATGCTGACGCAGCCGTGGCTGGTTTTGCTCACCGGGCTGCTTGGCGCGGGGCTTAGTTTCGTCTCCGTGCGCTATTTCATCCCCCTGGCGTTGGGCTCGCCGGCGTTAATCGCGCTGTTGGGGTTGACGGCTGTGCAGAAGACGCTGGAAAGCGGAACGGGAACGAGCCAAACGGACGGGAAGGGTAGGATTTAGGTTTCGATTCGGAAGGGGATGAAACTCGTCCTCGCGGGGCAAACTGCCTGCCATCCTGAACGCAGTGAAGAATCTGGCTTTTCTTGAAAAAGATGCTTTGCTGGGATCCATTAGACTATTACTGGTACACGCAGAAAGACAAGCCGTTTAAGCTGGGTGCAGAGGCGCGGGGGCGATATCCATCAACGGCTCCACAAG
>DAONFX010000106.1:0-5404 GCA_035403825.1 Anaerolineaceae bacterium | reverse complement strand
CAGTGTGGAATATAACAGCCTGCGCGCCGGCATCCCGGTGGCGCTGGTGGGCGGCTCGGTCTTCAACGCTGGTCCGTACCCTGCCACAACAGGCGGGCAGGCAGGCAATAATTTCAGCATTTCCCAGGTCGTGCGGGATACCTACATCCTCACCACCGCCCAGCCGCGCTGCCTTAATCTGACCGAAGCGCTTGGCAAGAGCTTGGGGATGGCGTCCGGCAGCACCACGCTGGCAGCGCTGACGCTCGTGCGCGGCAACGCCGCCTGGACGGATAACGAAATCAACGCCGGGGACGTGAGCGTGCTCGGCACTTACTGGGGGAAAACCCCCGCGGACCTTTTGCCGGGCGAAAGCCTGGACGGGGACGTGAACTTTGACGGCATCGTCAACCTGCGCGACCTGGCAATTGTGGCGGGCAACTTCGGCCTCACTTCCGCCCAGGTCTACGCGGGTTGGACACCCTGAGGAAGGAACAGGCAGGATGTTTTCTCCCCCGGGAAATTTAGAAAGTGCGAATGAATAAAGCGCTCAGGAAATTTCATTTCTCCCTGCTTCTGGCGGCGGCGCTTGGCGCGGCGTTGTTCGGCTCCGGCAGCGCGCAGGCCGTAACGAAATTGAGCGTCAGCCCCTCCCAGGTGGAAACTGCTGTGGGCGGGCAGGCGGCTTTGTCTGTGGTCGTGAGCGATGTGGAGGACCTGAACGCCTTTGATATCGAACTGACCTATGACCCGCAGGTGCTGACGCTCTCAAGCTGGGGTTTTGGCAGCTTTTTGACCCAACTGGTGCAGGTGGTGCTGGAAAACGAGCCCGGGCGCTTCCATCTGGTAGCAACCCAACTGGCGCAGCCAGGCAAATCCGGAACCGGCCCGCTGATTGAGCTGCGTTTTACCGGTCTGAAGGCTGGCGAGAGCGCGATTACGCTGACCAAAGGGGAATTAGCGGAACCGCAGGGCGCGCTGAGCTACCCCAACCGGAACGGCGGCGTTGTGCGGGTGGTTCCGTCTGCCACGCTTGTGCCGACCCAAACCCAGGCGCCTATGCCCACGCGCACCGCTACGCCGCCCGGCGGTGGAACTTCCCCGACCGCTTCGCCGCCAGGCAATACTCCGGGCGCGGGCGGCTTGCCAATCACGACCGAAGCTCCGGAACCGACCAGGCAGCCTGGAGAGGTATTCCCAGTGGCAACCGAGCCGTTGGCTGGCACGTTCACGGTGGAACAGCCGGCAGACGCGCTTGTGCTGGCTCCGGGCGCAGAAAAGACCCGCCAGGCCGGGCATTATGCCACATTAGTCGCGCAGGTGGCGCAAATGACCGCCAGCAGCGCCGGCATGAGCGCGCCGACCGCGCGGGCAGGCAATCATTCGATTTCGACTGTGTTGTTAGGGGCTGTGCTTGCCGCCGCTGCGCTGCTGCTGGTACTGCTCATGATTCAGATTATCCGGCGAAAAAATACGAAACAAGAAGGAAACCATGATAGTTAATCGGAATTGGATACGGGTTTTTGTTTGCTGTATGTTGGTGTTGATGGCGGCCGCTTCGGTACGTCCGGCTTTCGGGCAGGCTGGCAGCGCGCAGGTGGGGGTCTTTCAGGCGTATGAAGGCAAACCGGGAACCCGCCTGGAAATTCCGGTGGAAATAAAAAATGTGGAAAATTGTTACGCGTTCGACCTTGAACTGCACTACGACCCGCAAATCCTAAGCGTGGAAGACGCGGACCCGCTGCGGGACGGTGTGCAGCCCGCGCTGGGGACCTTTCTGGATGCGGGCATGGTGCTTTACAACACCGTGGACGCGGAAAATGGCGTCATCCACTTTGTGATGTCGCAAATCAACCCGAGCGAGCCAAAATCCGGCAGCGGCGTGCTGCTGGTGCTGTACGTGAACGGGCTGATGGAAGGCGAAAGCGCGCTGGTACTGACGAAAGCTGACCTGGCGACGCGCGAAGGGCAGTTGATACCGGCGGAATTGGTCTCGGGCAGCGTGAAGATCAGCGCGAATGCCGTCCAGAGCGCTGGGACAGCTGTTCCAGTGCAGGACCCGACGGGAATTATGATGATCGAGACCCTTATGCCGACCAGCACGCCTACCCCCGTCCCGACCAAAGCGCCGGCGACGCCGACCAGCGCGCAGGCGGCAGCGCCTGTAGAAGAGAACCAGCCCCCGCAGACGGGCGCGGTGGAACAAAATGGCAGTGAGGCACAAAATTCTGGAACCCCGGTTTATGTGTGGGGCCTGGCAGCTGTGCTGGTGATTGCCGGAGGAGTTGGTTTGATCGCCCGGCGAGTGAAGAAATCAAAAGAGTTAAAGAAAGAGGAGGAATGATGAAAATGCGGAAGTCAGCATGGTTTGGTCTGATCACTTTATTGGTTTTTCTTTTTGCGGGGGTATTATCCTCTAACGCTCTAGCGCAGACGGGAACCACGCTCGCAGTCAACCCCACGCCGGCGGAAGCGCGCACCTGCAGCACCAGCGCGGTTGCGATTCGGGTGGCGGATGTGGCGAACCTGACCGCCTTCCACCTGGAGCTCAGCTTTGACCCGACGAAAATTGAGGTCACGGCAGCGGAACCCGGCAGCTTTCTGATTGGCCCGGGCGAAACTTACCTGCCCGAGATTACCAACGCGATTAACAACACCGCGGGAACGGTGGTTTGGGGGCTGGCCAAGCAGGGCAGCGGCGGTAATCCGAACCCGGTGAGCGGCAGCGGGGACATCCTGGTGTTGACCATCAAGGCAAAGGTTGCGAACGCGACCAGCGCGCTGACCATTGACGGTGCGAAGAGCATGCTCGTCGATTGGCCGGAAGCGCAGCCCATCCCCTTTACGGATACAGACGGGACCATCAATACCCGTTCGTGCGCTCCGACGGATATTAGCCTGAGCAATGCCAGCATCGCCGAGAATCAGCCCGGGAATAGCGTAGTTGGCAGCCTGAGCGCGACGGACCCTGACAGTGCGGATAAAAGCTTTACCTACGCTTTTGCGGATCTGGCTGGGCACCCGGACGCTGCGTACTTCAATATTAATGGAAGCAGCCTGAGGACAAATATTCCGTTTGATTATGAAACGAAATCCAGTTACGCTGTCCGCATAAAGGTAACTGACCCCTGGGGTGAAAGTTACGAAGAAAACTTCACCATCAGTGTGATAGATGTGAATGACGCGCCGGTGCTTGCATATATCGGGAACAAAGCTGTGGACGAGCTTGCGGCGCTCAGCTTCATTGCCACAGCCACCGATGCGGACCTGCCCGCCAACGCCCTGGCCTTCAGCCTGGTTGGCGCACCCACTGGCGCGGCGATCGACCCGGCCACCGGCGCTTTCACCTGGACGCCCAGCGAAGCGCAGGGCCCTGGCAGCTACACCTTTGAGGTGTGCGTCAGCGATGGAGCACTTTCAGACTGCGAAACGATCACGGTGACGGTCAACGAAGTGAATTCAGCGCCGGTCCTGAGCCCGATTGGGGCGAAGGATATCGAGGAGCTTGTGCCCTTCACCTTCACAGCGGAAGCGCTTGACGAGGACATCCCCGCACAGACGCTTTCTTTCAGCCTGGAGGACGGCACTGCGGGTGATGTGCCGGAAGGAGCTGCGATTGACCCGGCCACCGGCGCCTTCACCTGGACTCCGACTGAAGCGCAAGGCGACGGCACCTATACCTTTGATGTGTGCGTCAGCGACGGCGCTCTGCAGGATTGCGAAACAATCACCATTAAGGTCTATGAAGACCTGGAAGTTACCAATGCGGACCTAAAGGTTGGAACAGAAATTAGCGGTCCGTACACTGCGATACCCGGCAGTTTTGCGGCAGGGTACACTTTGCAGCTGGACCCCCTCGAAGATTGGTACTACTTCGATACCGACACGATTACTTCCAACCGCCCCCTGGCAAACGGCAGTTATCCCTTCTATCTGCAAGGATCTACCACTGAGGTGTTCACGCTGGTAGTGAACGGCAGTGATTACTTCCTGCGGGATACCTACGCAGATGACGGCACCCCACTCAGGGTACAGGGGAACTGGCCGCTTGGCAGTTACACCTATGTGGGGGAGGTTGCGGATTCCTTCGGTTTCAAGGACGAGGTTTCTCTGACCATTACCTTCGTGGCGCCCTTTGCCGTCACGGACGCCGACCTGAAAGCTGGCACCGTCATCGGCGGCCCATACAGCCCGCTCGAAGGCAGCTTTGCCGCCGGCTTTGTGATGCGCCTGGACCCGGCCGTGCCCTGGTATTATTTCGATACCGACAGCATCACCGCGAACCGCCCGCTAGCCGATGGCAGCTACCCGTTTTATTTGCAGGGTACTCCGACAGAAATCTTTACTCTGGAGGTGGACGGCACAAATTATTGGCTGCGGGATACGTACAAGGACGATGATACCCCGCTGCGTATCGAGGGTACTTACACTTTGGGGACCTATTCCTACGAGGGTCTGGTTGCTGATGCATACGGCTACACTGCAGCGGTCACGATAAAAATTACCTTGATCGATGGCACGATCCCTGTGCTCGAACTTGTCACGCCCCCGGAAGGCGCTGTGGCATTGTCCCCGAAAGACACCTTTGTGCTGACAGTCGATGCGCTTGATAATAACCTCTTCGAGCTCGAGGTCGATCACAGTATGGAAGGCTCTTTGCCGGAGTTCAGCGTGTATGCTGACGCGGACAATCCTTATGGTTCAGCGGAAGCCGCGGCGCAGTTTGCGGCCATGGGTGTTTCCGTCAGCTACGATGCCACGCTGCAAAAATGGACGATAGACTTCGGCGAAGCGGTGACCGATGCGTTCATCACGAACGGAGGGATTACCTTCTATTTTGTACTGCAAGACACAGAAGGCAACCAGTGGGGCACGATGTACGGTACCACACCCGAAAACACTTTCGTATATACGCTTACTGTGACCAATACACTGGAAGAAGAAATTGCCTCCGCGCCGTCGTATGTTTATGCTGACGGCTACGTGTATGTCGGCGATTCCGTCTTTGAGGACATTACCAATACCTATACCAATACTTACAGCCCGGCAGAATTCCTGGCGGGCGCTGGCATGAACGATTTGGCTCGCTACCTTGGCGCACTGTATCGCCAGAGCACATCCACGGTTGCCAGCCTTCAGTTCAACGGTGTTACCTATACCTGGAATAGCGCCGGAACGCTGAAGGGCAGTAATTGGGAAGATAGCAGCGGTCACACACTGGTCAGCGCGATGACAGCTTATTACTTCAGCCCGGCTTATGACCCCGCCGTGGGCATGACAGTTACGCTGAACGACGGCTGGCACACCGCGACCGTGACCTTTAAGCTGGTCATCACCAACACGCTGGAAGAGGAGATTGCCTCCGCAGTAAGCTATGAATACATTCCTCCTTATATATGGAGCGGGGATGTAGTGTTTACCGACT
>DAONFX010000105.1:0-5453 GCA_035403825.1 Anaerolineaceae bacterium | reverse complement strand
GCGTCAAATGGTCTAAAAAAATTCCCGGATTGTGTATTTGCGACCTGATGATGCTCTTATGGCGGCATGATTTTTCGGGCAACGCTCACGCGGGATTCCAGCTCGTGCTGTTAGTATGAAAGCCAAGCGGACCGAATGATCCTTTAAGGCTCTTAAGGGAAATCTGGCAGGTATGATGAGACCTGGGTTCAATGATAAATTGTGGTACCCATTAATCAAAAGGAACAGGTGGGCAGCCAGCACTCAGGAGACTACGAAAAACCACTCAAGACCCTCATCCGCCTTATGGGCACCTTCCGCCGGTGGGGAAGGTCAGGAACATTCATCCTCCCTGCGGGAAGATCCGCTTGTTGGGGCAACGGATTCAGAGAAAGCATCTCCCCAGCCGTACGGCAGCTTAGCGCAGAAGCACAGGCAGATACAGCCAGTTGAACCCCGCCCCCATCAGCGCGAACTCACTGAAGTGGCAAACAGGCAGACTGAACCAATTTTCGCTCGTGTTGCGCGTGTAAATGCCGCCCGGGCAGGTTTTGGCCGCGTCCTCCCAGCTGGCGCTCACGCTGTTCCAGTAGAACAAAGCCAGCTCGTTTTCCAACACGCCGCCCAGATTTGCTTCATCGTAGGAAATCCAAACTGTCAGCGGAAGCGAGAAGCTCGTGATGGGATTGGCCGCTGCGTCGAACGCGGACAAATCAAAGCTCTGCCCGGCGTAAGCAAAGCCGGTGGTGGGCTGGCCCGGCGCCCGCAGCGGGGTGTATTCCAGGTAGAAATCCCTGCCTGCTGCCCCCGCGGGGACGCTTATCAAAGCGTTTTCATCATTCGTGAGGAGCGAACCCCCAAACGCGTTGGGGATGAACTTGGACTGCCATTGGGTCTGGTACCAATCGGGGTCCTTGAGCGCCAGGAAGCTGGCCAGGGGCTCTGGCGCTGGCACGCTCAGGCGGTTGTAACCCAGGTTCAATTCATAGCCCGCGCTGCAGGGGAAAGACGGGTCGCCCGGCTCGCACAGGTCGATGAGATTGGTAAAGCTGGCAGGCACGCTGCCGCTCAATTGGTTACCGCTGAGGTCCAGGTAGACCAGCTCAGTCAGGTTACCCAGCTCCGGGGGAATAGCGCTGCTCAGCGCGTTGTTCCGCAGGAGGAGAAGCCCCAGCGTGTCGGAGAGGTTGCCGAGCGCGACCGGAATGGAGCCCGACAGGTAGTTATTCCCCAGGTCAAGCTGGTAAAAGTTGCCCTGCCCAAGCTGGTAGGGAATACTGCCAGTCAGCTCATTGTTGTTCAGGCGCAGCCAGGTGAGGTGCGATAGACTGCCAAGCTGGGTTGGGATGGAACCGCTGAGTCGGTTATACGCCAGATCCAGGTTGGAAAGATTCGAAAGGCTGCCAAAGGTAGTCGGAATGGAGCCGCTGAGCTGATTATGCTGAAGCTCAAGATACTTCAGATTAGCGAGATTTCCCAGCGTACCTGGAATGGAACCGCTGAGCTGGTTGTGGTCCAGATGTAGGTACTGCATCGCGGTCAGCCCGCCAAAAGAGGATGGAATCTCGCCGCTGAGCTGGCAGTCTTCGATAGCAATCGACCATGCCTGGGTCAGTTTGCTCAGCTCGGGGGGGATGGAGCCGGTCAGCGGGTTAGTCCCCAGCGCCAGCACGGTCAGTTTGGTCAGGTTGCCCAGTTCTGCCGGGATGAGGCCGGTCAGTTGGTTGTCGTACAGCCAAAGGCGGGTCAGGTTGGTCAGGTTCCCAAGTTCAGGAGGGATTGAACCGCTAAACTGGTTAAGTCCAAGCGTGAGGGAAGTGAGCAGGGTCAGGCTGCCGAGCTCAGCGGGGATTGTTCCGCTCAGGGAATTGCCATACAGTTCTAATTCCTGGAGAGCAGAGAGGTTGGCGAGCTCCACGGGGATTGGCCCGCTGAGTTGGTTATTATGGAGGTCAAGTTTTTGCAGGCTGCTGAGGGCATTCAACCCGGTTGGAAGAGGACCGTTGAGCAGGTTGCCGCCCAGTATCAGCCTGGTCACGTGTCCTGAGGAAACAGTCACGCCGTACCAGGTGCTGATGGTGTTCGTCTCGAGCCAGTTTGTGTGAGTCGTCCAGCCGGCGCCGTTGGTACTGCCAAAGAGCGCGCTGAGCGCCTGGCATTCCGCGGCAGGGACTTCGGTGACAGGTGTGCAGTCGAAGCTGTTCACCTGACGGGAAGTCTCTTCCAATTCGGCTGGTGCAGGCGCAGTATAGGCCCTTTCTGGTGCCGATGGGAAGAGGTCTACTTCATCCGGTGCCTGCGGTTCGGGGAAGTCCGCGCCCGGTGTATCAGCGGCGCTGGTCAGGCTGCGCGCCTGTGTGGAGGCGGGTGTGCCAAGGGCGAAGGCTAATAGGCTGAAGAGAATGAGGTACCGGCGGATGTTTTTCATTTGTCGTTCCTTTCAACAGGCGGGAGAAGTGGTCGAAAGCAGAATTATACACGCTGGAATACAGATGAAGCGGTAAATGAACAAATTCTGCTTTTCAAACGAGATCGTTGATGAAGGCGACTGAATTGCGCGCTCGGAATGGCGGAGGGCAGGAGGAGGAGGAGATTTATAGCGCCCCCTTCAACAGCATGGCCAGCGCCATCATCAGCGGGATGCTGAGTATCGTTATCAGCGTGGTCAGGATGACGGTTTGAACCGCAGTGTTCACGTCTTGCCGGTACTTTGTGGCAAACAGAATGGTATTGGTGGCTGTCGGCGCGGAAGCCGTAATTACGCTGGCGAAGAACAGCGTTTTATCCTGCGCCAGGTAAAAAATGAGCGCGAGCATAAGCAACGGGACCAGGATATTCCGCGCCAGCACCGTTTTCCATAAGCCCAGGTCGCGCAGGTTGAAACTGCGCCTCATCATATAGAACTGGCAGCCGATAATCATCATAGCTAGGGGTGTATGCAGCCCGGTGATATAGCGCAGCGTGGTCTGGAGGATCTCCGGCAAGCGGATGTTGAAGAGCACGAGCATGAGCGCGATGAGGAGCGAGATTACTCCGGGGTTCCAGAAAGTCTTCCATTTTGACCCGCTGTTCCCGCCGTTCATCATGCGGACGCCGTAGGTCCATGCGAAGAGGTTGAACACAGCCACGAAAACGGAACCGTACAAAACGCCCGTTTCTCCAAGCAGCGCGCGCAGCAGAGGGAGCGAAAAGAAACCCGCGTTGTAGAAAACGGTCGAATACGCCAGCATCATTTTGCGGTCCGGGGCTTCGTTTTTGAAGATCAGTTTTGACAGCAAAATGCCGGCAGTATGAGTCAATGCGGCAAGAAGGGCGGCTATCAGCAGGTTTTTGATCAGGGAGCGCTCGAAGGATGCCTGGAAAGCCATGATAATTACGCAGGGGATGACGATGAGCAGGAGCAAGTCGGTAAGCTGGCGCGCGCCTTCTTCGCCCAGGATCCCGAATTTGGCAGCGAGGAAGCCAACGCCGATGAGAATGAATATGATGAAGATTTGTTGGATGACGATGAATGCCCCTTGCAGAATCATGCGTGTTCTCGCTTTTGTGCTTCGGATGTGCCGCGTGTTCGTTCTTTTCAGCGTTGGGCTGAACCACCCACGCGCGTGCCCGCGAATCATAACATTAATTGGTCGAGAATCGGGGAATCGCGGATTCTATCGAGGAACAGCGCAATTGGAAAGTATGAGCGTCAGCGTGAGAGCAAGGCGAAGCAGCGATGCACATTGGGCACGCTGTCTGCCAGTTGAAGGAACAAAGGCAGACCGCCGCGCCCTCATCTTGAGAGGGTTGTTTTCACATGATTTGCCAACGGGTGCTCGCGATGACGCGTGCTTCGTCATCCTGAATGTAGTGAAGGATCTTTCTTTTCCCCGCCAGGATTCTTTGTCTGCGGCTCAGAATGACATGTTGCGCATTTCAACCTGACAAATCCACCGGTTTGAAAAACGCGAGCCGGCCTGCGAACTGATTTGCTGCCGCGCTCGTCGGACCATCTCAACTGCCAGCTGCCTGACCCCAGCGAAGTCTAAATGCAAAAGAAGGGGCTGTCCAAAAAGAACGGGTTTTCCTTATTAGCCAGCTCAAAGTGGGAGAGCTTGCCAGTTTAGGCCCCGTTTTGATAGCGTAAATCCGTAAACGCCCATAAAAACGGGCATCGAGTGGGAAATCAAATAGGGCCGTCCGACTTTTAGGACAGCCCTTTCAGGTTTTTTGCGCACACCAAGCGGCTAAATCTGCCACTCCCCGTCTTTCAGCAAAACGACCTGGCTGCCGTCCGGCTTGACGCCCGTCACGGTCACGTCCCGCCCGCCGACCATGAAGTCCACGTGGATAAGCGAATCATTCATCCCCAACTTGCGGTTTTCGGCATCCTCACGTTCGGTCGCGCCCTTCAGGTTCTCACTATAGGCGGCGCCCAGGGCGAAATGGCAGGAAGCATTCTCATCGAACAGGGTGTTCTTGAACAGAATACCGGTGTTGCTGATGGGAGAGTTGGCTGCCACCAGCGCGATTTCTCCGAGCCGCCTGGCGCCTTCGTCCATCTCCAGCAGGTCCGCCAGGATTTGTTTGCCGGTACCCGCGTCAAAATCTACAACCCTGCCGTCTTTGAAGGTGAAATGGAAGTCATCCACAATCTGCCCGCGCACGCTGAGGGGCATGGTGGCGCGCAGGGTGCCGTCCACGCCGTCGGCGTGCGGCATGCTGAAGATTTCCTCGGTGGGGATGTTGGGCATGAAGACTTCACCGGCCTGGCTGCGGGAAGAACCGCCTTCCCAGATATGGTCCTGCACCAGATGGACTTTCAGGTCAGTGCCGGGACCCTGGTAATACAGGTAGTCGAAACGGGCGTTGTTCAGGAAGTTCTTGCGAGCTTTCAGGGCTGCGTCGTGTTCCTTCCAGGCGCTCACGGGGTCTGCCAGGTCCGCGCGGGTGGCGGAAAAGATGTTGTCCCACAGTTTGTGCATGCCCTCCTCTGCCGGGAGCTCAGGAAACACCGCTTTTGCCCAGGCGGGGCAGGCTACACCGACCACACACCATTTGACCTTATTTTCCATGGTGTATTTCTGCAAGGGCTTGGAGGCTTTTCCGGCGGTTTTTTGCCAGGCAGCGATGCGCGCCGGGTCGACCGGTTTCAGCAGGTCCGGATCTTCAGCCAGCAGGGAGAGGCGGTTGTAGCCGTCCTTCAACAGGTTTTCTATGGCTTCCACGCGATACTGAGGGAAAAACTCCAGGGCCTTATCGGGAGCGTACAAGTAGCGGTCCAGCGCCATGATGTCGTCGGTAAATTCCAGGCGGATGTCGATGACACCTTTCTGATAAGCTTTCCTGGAGACCAGCCGCGCCAGAGACAGACCGTCTTGGTTAAGGTAGATGATTAGCTTGTCATCCGGTTTCAGTCCCAAGCCGATAGTGACGATCAGGTCGGCGTATTTTTCCAGGTTCTGCTCAAAAGTCATTATTCCTCCGGTGGT
>DAONFX010000104.1:0-5529 GCA_035403825.1 Anaerolineaceae bacterium | reverse complement strand
TTTTGCATATTCCCCTGATACCAGTTAAAATTCAGACATGGCTGAGCCTACAGACCCCGAACCGCTAAAAGAAGGCGCGCAGACCCACACGGAAAAAGCTGTTTCACCGCGCTGGTCCAAAAATACCAAGCTGGCGATCAGCTTTGCCGGTATTCTGCTTGTATTTGGGCTGATTATCAAGTTCCAGAATTATCTCAGCATGATACTGACAGCATTGCTGATTGTTTTCCTGTTCACCCCGATGATCACCTTCATCCAAAAACACCTCAAGTTGAGTTGGCGCCTGGCGACGACGCTGGTGTACGCGTTGATGGCGCTTATCCTTTTGGGCTTGCTCACCTGGGGCGGCATCACGCTTTTCGGCCAGCTGCAAAACTTGATCGACCTCCTGAGCAGTGCGCTGAGCGGGCTTGTGAAAAATCTGGAACAATGGTCCAACCAGGAAGTCGTGTGGGGGCCTTTCAGCTTTTTTGTGCCGAAGCTCACCGCGACCTATCTGAGCGACCTGCTGGTGGAGCAGGTGCAGCCCATTCTGGGGGAGGCGGGCAGTCTGATTGGAAAGGTGCTCTCCGGCGGCGCGAACCTGGTTTTCCGCCTGTTCATGATGTATCTGATTTCGTACTTCTTAACCTCCGAGACGGACGGGGTCAAGAAGCAGAAAATCAGTTTTGGCCTGCCTGGATATGAAAAAGATATTCAGCGCATGGGCAAAGAAATTAGCAACATCTGGAACGCTTTCATCCGCGGCGAATTTTTAGTGGTCGGCAGTGCCATTTTTATTTACTCCATCCTGCTAAGCGGGCTGCAGATGCCTTATGCGCTGGGTCTGGCGCTCATCGCAGGTTTGGGGCGCTTCGTCCCATACGTCGGCGCCTGGGTCAGTTGGCTGACTTTTGCGATTGTGGCGCTGATTACCCGCCCGACCCCTTTTGGCCTGCTGCCCATCGTTTATATGGCTGTGGTGGTGGGTGTGGCGCTGGTAGTAGATAACATCCTGGACAATGTGATGACACCGAAGGTGATGGGCAACGCGCTCAAAGTGCATCCGGCGGCGGTGCTGATTACGGCGCTGATTGGCTCTCAGCTGCTGGGCATCATCGGCGTCATCCTGGCGGCGCCGGTGTTTGCCACGGTCAAGCTCCTCACGCATTATGTATTTCACAAGCTTAATGACCAGGACCCGTGGGAAGGCATTTCTTACAGCAGATGGCGAAAAGAGCTTGGGCTTACCCGTTTTTTCCGCTATTTAAAAAAGAAAATTCCGCTGTGGTTCAAGCAGGCGCGTGTGTCCATTGCGAAAGGCTGGCACAAAGTAATTAATCGGGGAACTCCCCCTTCGAAAAGACCCGAAAAGCGCATCTAGCGCGCGAACAGCCCTTTAACTTGCATCAGAGCGGCGCTTAATGAGATAATGAGAACCAGAAATCAAAAGGAGCTAAACATGGACAACGAGAAAGAACCTGTCACCACGACTATTGCTGAAACCGAGAATTACCTTGCCTGGCGCGCGGATGAGCCGGATAACGAATCCACTTATCACCTTGAGCTCAACAATGTGACCCTGCACTTTTTCAAGGAAGAATGGCAGGAATTCCTTGACCTCATCGAAACCATCGTGGACGAGGAACTCTAAACCAGCTGAAAGGGCTGCTCCGCGCGGGGCAGCCCTTCTTCTTACCTTTGGTGGGATTCAGGAATTTTTCAGTTTCATCCAATCCAGGTTTCGTGCGAGCGTGAAGCCGGCGCTCTGAATTCCCATCTGCGCACGGCCGCGCGGATACTCCAGCAATAAGGAGCGTTCCGGAGATTCTATTTTCTGCAGAGCGTCGAGGAGCATTTCCGCGTGCAAATCTTCCTGCGGCCCCTCAGGCAGAGCCAGCCAAAGCTGGTCTGAGGAGAGCCTCGTTTTTTGCCAGGTGAGAACGCCGCGCAGGCGCGGACCATCCCGCAGGCTGTAGTGCCGCAGGGAGGCCAGGCTCTGCCAGGAAGCCGGTACAAAAAAGCTCCAGGGTGAAAACCAATCCAGGTTGACGTTGAGGTACCAGCGGGTTTGCGCGGGGTAATTCAGCGCGAGCCACTGCTTCTGGAGTTTCCAATCCGCGGATTTGCGGGCAGCCACCCGCAGTGAGTCCGGGAAGCTGGTTCGGGCTGGGTCGGGGAACAGGCGGATAGGGGAGCTGCGCCACTGGGCGAGCGCGTAGACGTATTCAAATCCCAACTGCGTGTACATTTGGATGGCAGCCAGGTTCTCCGAACGTACCTGCAGCCAGACTTCGCTGCGAGGCAGCTGCCCGATGTAGCGCAGCGCGTGGCGGGTGAGTGCGCTGGCTATCCCTCTGCGCCGGGAATCCCGCGCTACAGCCACGTTGGCAATCAGGACCCGGCGCTTTTCTGCCTGGAAATATTTCACCACGCTGATGTTCCCGATGATTTTTCCATCTTCTTCCCACACAAAGCCTTCCGGAGCGCCGGGCGGGCTGAAAACGTCCGGGTAACTTTGGGCGCGCCGGGCAAAAGCGCGCATCTGGCGCAAGACCCAGGCGCCTTCGGGGTCATCCCTCAATTCAAAGGCCTCCTCCACCAGGTCTGCCACGGCATTCAGGTCCCGGTTAGGGTTCAGGCGGCGGATATGGAGGTAAGAGTCCTGGGATTCGGGGGGCGGCATGGGATAGACGGTTGAGAGGGGACGCGTGAAAAAAACAGCCCCCAAGGATTATCAGGGGGCTGTTTTGGGGGCAAGTTTAGAATTCTTGCAGGTCAGAAGATCCCGGGCGGCGCTGGCGGTAAACAATGCGTCCGCGCTCAAGGTCGTACGGGGACATCTCCACCCGCACGGAGTCACCCAGCAGGATCCGGATGTAATAGCGGCGCATTCGACCGGAAAGGTAGGCCATCACTTCGTGGCCGTTTTCCAGCCGCACCCGGAACTGAGTGCCCGGCAGGGCTTCGATGATTGTCCCGTCGACGGTAATCTTCTCTTCTTCTTTTGCCATAAAACCTCTTTCTAACGTTGGCTACGCTTCGTACGATTTCCGGTAGGAGCGACGAATAGCCTTTTTCTTGTCCATACGCCGCTGTTCACTCTTGGAGATGAACCAGCGTTTGCGGCGCACGGTGCTGAGAACACCGCTCTTCACGACCTTCTTACGAAAGCGCTTCAGCAATGAATCCTGCGATTCATTGGCTCTTAAAGTTACACTTGCCATTGGCTATCACCTCCGTTCCCGGCAAAAAATGCTGCGCGATTTACGCAAATGAGAATTATACAATAGTTTGTGGGAATCTCCAAATGCCAAATTGGCACACTTTGAAGGCCTAGCATGGGTTGCAGGGTAATCCGAATCTTGCTGTGAATGCGATATTAAAAGAAAGTAGGCCGGCTTGCGCTTCTCAAGCCGTCAATAATGACGCGTTGAAGTGCGCAGCCCTCCCTACGCAAAACCGAGGCTCGACACGCGGACATTCCAGAATTCCAACCTCTTCGCAAAGCCGTATAGAATTGGACCTTGCGGAGTATAAATCCTTGTGGTAAACTAACAATTTCTTAGAACAATTGATTCAATCGCTATTGACTCAAGAGATAACTTGCAATATACTGAAAAATTGCGCTGTGATTTAATCCCTGCGTGGTTGCCTTTGTGTGCCCACGCATTTGATGTTTAGGAGAAGTGAATGACTGATTTGATGCCTCCAAAAACGTACGCTCGCATCCCGATCGGGTTGGAGCTGCCGCAACTCATCCAGGTCCAACTGGATTCGTTCCAACGACTCAAGGATGAGGGTCTGAAGAGTCTGTTCAACGAAGTTTCCCCCATCGTTTCTTACGGGAACGACCTCCGCCTGCATTTCCCCAGCGATACCCCCATCTCACGGGAGTTTGGTCTCAAGTTCTGGTTCGACGCGCCCAAAAACTCCATCGAAGAGTGCCTTGAACGCGACCTTACCTATGCCTGCCCGCTGTATGTTTCCGTCCTCTTGGAAGGCAACGATATCAGTGACAAGGTCAAGCAGGATATTTTCCTGGGCGACTTTCCGGAAATGACCCCCAAGGGAACTTTCATTATTAACGGTACCGAACGCGTGGTGGTCTCTCAGCTCATCCGCTCCCCCGGCGTCTATTTTGAAGCAGAGGTAGACCGTTCCACGGCGCGCGAACTGGCTACCGCCAAACTGATTCCGGACCGCGGCGCGTGGATGGAATTTGAAACGCGCAAGAACGACAGCATCTTCCTGAAATTCAACCGCAAACGCACCGTACCGATTACGGTATTCCTGCGCGCGCTGGCAGCGGTGGATGACGGCATGCCTGATTCTCTGCTGAAGACCGGCAGCAATGAAGAAATCATGGAGCTCTTTAAGGATGTGGATAACAATCCCGACCATCATTTCATTGAGACCGCCTTCGACGAAGAACCCGCATACGACCTTAGCAGCGGCCTGAGCATTTCCGAAGCCGCGCTGATTGAGCTGTTCAAGAAGCTGCGCCCGGGCGAGCCGCCCACGCTCGATAACGCGCGCAATCACCTGGTAGAGCAGCTGTTCGACCCCCGCCATTACGACCTGGAACGCGTGGGACGTTATAAGCTCAACCAGAAACTGGACCTTGTGGATGATATCCCGGTCTCTCACCGGATGATTACGAAGTACGACGTCGTCCGCCTGGTCCGCCACATGATTAAGATTAACAACGGCACGGCGAACGCGGATGACATCGACCATTTGGGCAACCGCCGCGTGAAGACCGTGGGCGAACTGATTCAAAACAAACTGCGCGTGGGTCTGCGCCGCATGGAACGCGTCATCAAAGAGCGCATGTCCATCCGCGATCAGGGGGGCAGCCTTTCGCCAGTCAGCCTGGTAAACATCCGCCCGCTGGTGGCTTCCCTGCGCGAATTCTTCGGTTCCAGCCAACTTTCGCAGTTCATGGAAGAAACCAACCCCCTAAGCGAGCTGCGCCACAAGCGCACTGTCTCCGCGCTCGGCCCCGGCGGTCTGCGCCGTGAGCGCGCTGGTTTTGACGTGCGCGACGTGCACTTCTCCCACTACGGCCGCATTTGCCCGATTGAAACCCCTGAAGGCCCGAACATCGGCCTGATTGGCCGTCTGGCAGCGTATGCCACCGTGAACGAGTTCGGTTTTATCGAGACGCCCTACCGCAAAGTTCGGCACTATCTGGAAGGCTCCGACCCCAATCTGGTGAACCATCTGCTGCGCAAGGATATCGTGGACCCGGCTACCAATGAGGTACTCTTCAAGGCTGAAACCCGCGTGACACCTGAAATGGCGGCGAAAATCAGCACGCTCGGGCTGAAGGAAGTCTGGGTGCGTCCATTCGTTACCGATGAATACGTCTACCTTTCCGCGGACGCGGAGGATAAGTATGTCATCGCGCAAGCGAACGCACCGCTGAACGAATACCACGAGTTCCTGCACCGCAACTCCTGCCGCTACCACTCCACCTTCGCGATTTACGATTATGAGTTCATCGATTATATGGATGTGGCCCCGAACCAGGTGGTGGGCATCAGC
>DAONFX010000103.1:0-5974 GCA_035403825.1 Anaerolineaceae bacterium | reverse complement strand
CCAACCTACGGCCACGTTCTGTCGGGTTGCGCTGGCGCTCCACCCGACCTACGACCTGCCGCTCCACCCGACCTACGACTGATGCATCCTTAAGAAGCATCGCGGATGACAATCCACAAGCATCTTGGGATGCCTCGCCCATCCTTCTAACGTAGTACGGTTACCAAAAAAATCAGGCGCATATCCCCAAACTTCTGGTCGGCGGCTGTGCCCACCTAAGCAAATTCAGGATTTACCGGTATCCTTCCGCCTGGAGGTTAAACAGGTGCGCGTAAGGTCCGCCGCTCTGCATCAGCTCCGCGTGGCTGCCCACCTCCAGAACCCGCCCTTCCGAAAGTACCACAATCCGGTCCGCCATACGCACGGTGGAAAACCGATGCGAAATGAGCACGGCAATCCGTCCGTGCATCAGTTCACGGAAACGCTTGTAGATCTCATACTCCGCTTCCGCGTCCAGGGCGGAGGTTGGTTCGTCCAGAATCATCACTTCTGCGTCGCGCATAAACGCGCGCGCCAGGGCAATCTTCTGCCACTGCCCGCCGGAGAGCTCCAAGCCCTTTTCCCAGCGCCGGCCCAGGATGGTTTCATACCCGTCGGGCAGCTCCTCGACCACCTTATCCGCGCCGCCCCGTTCCGCTGCCTCGCGCACTTTTTCGAGGTTATCCACCTCATCAATCTGCCCGAAACCAATGTTCTCGCGCACGCTGAACTGATACCGCGCGTAATCCTGGAAGATGACTCCAAAGCGTTGATACAAACTGTTCAGGTCGTACTCGCGCAGGTCGCGCCCGTCCAAAAGGATCGCGCCTTCCGTTGGATCGTACAGCCGGGTCAGCAGCTTCACCAGCGTGGTTTTGCCGGCGCCGTTCAAACCCACCAACGCGATGCTTTCCCCCGGCGGAATGAACAGGTTGACATCCTTTAGCACAAACTTATCTGAGCCCGGATACTTAAAGGAAACGTGGCGGAACTCAATGCCTTCCTTGATTGTCACCGGAGCCGCAACCCCTTCGGCGGGGTTGGAAAGCGCGGGGGTGATTTTCAGGTAGTTCAGCAGGTTATCCAGATACAGATTGTTCTCGTAGATACTGTTAAAGTTGTCCAGCAGGGAACTGATGGAGTTTTGCGACTGCCGGAAGATAGACAAAAACATGGTCATATCTCCCAAGGTGACCGCTTGAATAATCGTCCGGTAGATAACCCACACATAGCTGCCGTAATAAACCAGGCTGGAAAGCACGCCCCAAGCCAGGCCTGCCAACGTGCGTTTCCGGGCGACCGTCATATCCTCGTTGAAAAAGCGGATGAAGAGGGCCTTAAAGCGCTCGAGCAGCGGCTGCCCCAGCCCGAAAAGCTTGATTTCCTTGAAAGTCTCGCTGCCCGTCAGCAGCATTTCCAGGTACGAGAGCAGCCTCATCTCCGGCGCGCGCTTGTAAATCATGCGGTAAGACATCTCGGCGTACTGCGTGTCCGAAAGGAAGCTGGGGATAGCCGCCGCGAAGACAATCAAGGCCAAAAACGGGCTGAAGCGCACCAGCAAAGCAATCAAGGAAACGAGTGTGATTGTCTGCTGCGCGATTTGCATGGTCGAGGTAACAATCGAGAGCGCCGCGCTGTCGGATTGACGGCGGGCGTTCTGCAGGACGTCATAGAAAACCGGGTCCTCGAAAAATTGCAGGTCCAGGCTGATTGCTTTCTGGATAATCAGGGTGTTGACATGCGTGGTCAGCTGCAGGCTCATCATCCGGTTGGAAAGCAGGCGCGCCTGGCTCACCACGGCGCTGACCAGCACGAGCACAAGCTCCAGCAGCACCACCGGAAGCACTTCCCGCAGGCCGGCTTGCCATCCTGTGCCTGCGTTTACCACACCAAGAATCTTATCGACGATGAGTTTGCCAACCCAGGCTTGCCCCGCGGGCATCAGCGCCGCGATGGGCGTCAAACCGAAATTGAACACAGCGTTTGGTTTGCTGGCAGCCCAAACTAATTTGAACGCGTTGGACGCATTGCGTAGCGCTTTGAAGAAGTTTTTGATGCTGAAATGCCCGTTGGCGTTCTCTGTCTGCTGCTTGCTGCCGGAGGGGTAGGGTGTTGGTTTGTGGTCGCCTTTCATGTTTTCTCCCTGTCGCTGCATTACTTGCCCGAACAGATGGTCATTATACCGCCTTGAACGGACTGCCCGCCGTTCTTGCGTTCAAGCGCATTCCCGTGAATAAACCGACCTGATTTCGGATACAATTTTCCCTATGAACTGGATAGCGCTTGCTCTGGCGGCTTTCTTGTGCGGGGCCATCCCTTTCTCGGTGTGGCTCAGCTGGCTTTTCTACCGCCTGGACCCGCGCACCTACGGGGACGGAAACCCGGGCGCGATGAACACCTTCCACACGGGCAAGGCCTGGCTGGGGATTCTGGTCCTGCTGCTGGATGTCAGCAAAGCTGTGCTGCCAGTCGGATATGCCTATCGCGCGCTCGGCGTTCGCGGCATCCCCATGGCCGTAATCGCCATCGCGCCTATGCTCGGGCACGTTTTCAGCCCTTTCCTGCGCTTTCGCGGCGGCAAAGCCCTGGCATGCGCGCTGGGGGTTTGGATTGGTTTGGGCGGCTGGACTATCGCGGGCGCGGCGGTGTTGGGGGCGCTGCTGGGGAAGGCTCTCTTCACAGATGACGGCTGGTCCGGCTTGACCGGCCTGGTTTTGGTCCTGCCAGCCATCTTTATCTTCCGGGCGGATAAGCTGCTGCTTTTGGTTTGGCTGCTGCAAGCTGTTCTGCTGGCCTGGACCCTGCGCGGGGCTCTGGCTAAAAGACCGCAGCTCAAGCCCTGGCTCAAACGGCTTTTCATGGGCTCCAAACCGTAAGATGATAGACAGCTACTTCTCCCGGGACCTCATCGTGCATTTCATCCTTTTTCAGGGCATCCTGTTGGTGGTGCTGCTCAGCAACCTCTATCTGCTGCGCAAAGCCCGGCGGGGGAAAGCGCCAGACGCGGCGCCTTTCGTTTCCATCCTGGTGCCTGCCCGCAACGAAGAAGCCAATATCGCCCGGCTGGTAGAATCCTTGCTCGCGCAGGACTATCCGGATTATGAGATCCTCGTTCTGGACGACAATTCCAGCGATGCCACCCCCAAAATCCTGCGGGCGCTTACGGAAGCCAACCCGAAGCTGACCGTCCTTTCGGGCGAGCCTGACCCGGACGGCCTCACCGGTAAGAACCGGGCTTGCGCGCAGCTTGCCAGCCGGGCAGCGGGCGAACTCCTGTTCTTTACCGACGCGGACACCGTCCATCAGCCTGGGGCGCTGCGGGAATTGGTGGCGTGCCTGCAGCGCGAAAATGCCGACTTCCTGACAGGCTTCCCGAAACAGGAACTCGGAACCTGGGGGGAACGTCTGCTGGTACCCTTCTTCTCCTGGGCCGTGCTGAATTTCATCTCGCTCGGGCTGGCGTACTGCCTGCGCTGGAAAGCCCTGGCAGTCGGCATTGGTCAGGTAATGCTCTTCCGACGCGAAGCCTACGAGCAGATTGGCGGGCATGCCGCGTTGGGTGAGGAAATTGTGGATGACCGGGCGCTTGCGCGGAACATCATCGCCGCGGGCAGGCGCTGGCGCGCCGTACACCTTTCGGACCTGGTCAGCTGCCGGATGTATACCAACGCGAAAGCTGCCCTGGAAGGGTTCACCAAGAACTACTTCGCGGTCTTTGACTTTGCCGTGCTGCCCTATGTGTTCGTCTACCTATACCTGCTGCTGATGGCCTGGCTTCCGCTGGTCGTCTTGCTCGCGAAAGTTTTCGGCGCGGCGCCGGACGCGAGCTTCGCGCATCTGACGCTTTGCGTGGGTCTATCCGTGCTGCTCTGGCTGCTTCCATTCCTGGAGGCGCGCATCCCCGCGGGGCTCGCGCTGCTCTACCCCTTGCTAGCCGCTGCCAGCACGCTGACCGCTTTCCGCTCGCTGGTAATGAGCCTGAGCGGGCGCCTGACCTGGAAAGGACGCCCGCTTGCCAAACAGCGCTGGAAATGGTTTTAGGTTTTGTTTCGAATCGGAACACACCCGGTTCGTGGTTGATGAAACTAACAGCCCTCCCCAAACTCCGCGCGGAAAGCATCCACTAGATTTCCCACCCAACCGTCCACCGGCTGCAGCCTGCCAAAGAAGAAGCGCAGCACAGGCGGCTCCTCGCTGAAGCGCAGCCCGCCAATCAACTCGCGGTGCGCGAAGAGCCATTTCAGTCGGTCAGCCGTGTATTCAATATGCGAAAGCGTGAAGGTGCGCCGCGGGAGCGCCAGCCTCAGCAGCTCCATATCCGCCGGCACATCGCGGCCCTGCGCGTCCCGGTCCATCGAAACGCTGCCGCGCTCCATTCCGCGCACGCCCGAAACGAGGTATACTGCCGCGGCTAGCGCGCCGGCCGGGTACAAAGACTGCGGCACCTGCGGGATGAAGCGCCGCGCGTCCACGTGGCAAGCCAGCCCGCCGGCGGGCGTCACCACTGGCACGCCCAACTCCAGCAGCCGCTCCACAAAGTAGGCGATAAAATCCGCGGCGCTGCTGGCCACCGACTGGGCGGTCATTTCCCGCAGGCCGACCGCCATCGCTTCCACCTCCTTCGTGGACATTCCCCCGTAGGTGGCAAAGCCCTCATATACCGGCAGCCAGACCAGCAGCTTGTCGAAAACCTCCTTGGAGTTGGTCGCAATCAGACCGCCGCGCACCGCGGCGCTTTTGCGCCCGGACATGTAGAAGATATCCACGCTGCGCATCATTTCCAGAATAATTTCCTGCACGCTCCAGCCGGCAAACTCGGGTTCGCGCTGCTGAATAAAGTAGGCGTTTTCAGAAATCAGGCTGCCGTCGAACACCAGCGGGATGCCGTGCCGAGAAGCGAGCGCTTTGACGTCTTTCAGGTTTTGCATCGAGAAAGGCTGGCCGCCAATCAGGTTGGTGGAGGCTTCCATGCGCACGTACGCCACGCGCTCGCGGCCCCACTCGCGGATGGCGGCTTCCAACTTGCCCAGGTCCATGTTGCCCTTGAATTGATTGCTGGAGCTTGTGTTCAGCGCTTCATCCGCGCAAAGCTCCAGCACCTTGCCGCCTGCCAAATCCACATGCGCTTTGGAGGTGGTGAAGTGGTAATTCATCAACACCACGCTGCCCGGCTGCACGAAGGCCTTAGCCAGCAAGTGCTCCGCGGCGCGGCCCTGGTGCACCGGCATCACAAACTGAAAGCCCAGCACCTCACGGGCGGATTCTTCCAGGCGGTAAAAACTCTCGCTGCCCGCGTAGGCATCGTCCGCCATCATCATCGCCGCCAGCTGGCGGTCGCTCATCGCGTTCGTGCCGCTGTCGGTCAGCATATCCAGAAAGATATCGCGCGAGCGCAGCAGGAAAGTGTTGAAACCGGCGGTCTGGATGGCTTCCTGACGCTGCCGGATGGGCGGCAGGCTGGTCTCCTGAACGATTTTTATTTTGTGCATTTCAATGGGCAGTAATTTTCCGGTAGATAAACGAATATTCATGTTCTTTTCCTTATCAGTTTGGGGGATTAATAACGGAAAGGGAACCCGCCGCCTGGGCAGGTTTGGAAGGATAAAAAAGGGACACCCCCGGCGTTAACCAGCCGGAAATGCCCCTAAACGTAATAATAGGTATGGATGATTTTCTTCAGGGAAAGCGTTGAGGGGTTAATAAAAACTCACCATGCGCCCGATTTTATCATAAAGACAGGAAAAGCAAGCCTATTTGGCAGAATTGGCCGGGGGTTGGCAGAATTCGCCGGGGGTTAAAGTTGGCGGGCTGGGCGGAAGGGCGAGGGCGTTGCCCGCGGCACCTTTTCCAGGTAATGGTCCCAGAATCGGGCTGCGGTCCGGGTCACACGGCAGAAAATAATCCGGTCTGCTACCGTTCTCATCCGCCTCTTGTGCCGACGCCCGCGGCTCCGGTTGCCAGGCTGTAGTTATTCCGCCGCCGCTATTCGCAGGGA
>DAONFX010000102.1:0-5984 GCA_035403825.1 Anaerolineaceae bacterium | reverse complement strand
CCGGCGGTAAACACGCGCGCGTCCTCCTCCCCCACGCCGAGCCCCACCAATTTTTTCACATAATCAGCCCGACTGCGGGAAGTGTTGTTGGTCAGGAAGGAAAAGGGGATTTCAAGGCGGTTCAGCAGCGCCAGAAATTCCAACGCGCCCGGCAGCAGCTGCCCGCCTAAAAAGAAGGTGCCGTCCATGTCGAGAATAAAGCCTTGTGCCTCGCGTAAAAAATCCATGTATAGACTCTTGTTTGAAATACCCTTGCACCTGACTAAAATGATACTGGTTCTATCTGAAATTAGAAAGGAAGCATAATGACCAGCAAGACGTATTTTATCCCGAATATTCACTGCGCGCACTGCGTGATGCATATAAAAAACCGCCTGAACGAAATCGAAGGCGTCGAGAGCGTGGAGGGCAACGTCCAAACCCGCGAAGTGGAAGTGGAATTCAGCAGCCCCGCGACGGAGGAAGCCATCCTGCAGGCGCTTGCGGAAATCAATTACCCGGCTGAGGTCTAAATGCCCGATAAGCAGCAGGTGACTCTGCCAATTCTGGGGATGACCTGCGCGAACTGCGTCGCCGCTGTGGAACGCGGCTTGTCCAAAGTGCAAGGCGTGGATACAGCGGTCGTGAACTTAAGCTCCGAACGCGCCTCGGTCAGCTACGACCCGCAAAAGACGGACGTCCCCGCGCTGGTGGAACAAATCCGCCAAAGCGGCTACGATGTCGCATTGGGCGAAGCCTCCTTGGGCGTCATCGGCCTTTCAGACCCCGCCGACGGCGCGCGCCTGGAAAAAGCGCTGAACACAGTCGAAGGCGTGCTTTTCAGTCAGGCAAACCTGGCCAGCGAACGCCTGGTTGTGCGTTACGTTCCCACCATCATCAGCCAGTCTGAAATCCGCCAGGCAGTCCTGCGGGCTGGCTTTCGCCTGGCTGAAGAACGCACGCTGACAGACGACCCCGAAGCCGCTGCCCGCCAGAAAGAGACCGCCCACCAGAAGCGTTTGCTGATTATCGCGCTCATCTTTACCGTCCCGCTTTTCATCCTATCGATGGGCCGGGACTTTGGGCTGCTGCCGATGGCGGTGGCGCACGCCCCCTGGATGGACTGGCTTTTCTTAGCGCTGGCCACGCCGGTGCAGTTTTATGTCGGCGCCAGCTATTACAAGAACGGTTACAAATCCCTGCGCAACAAATCCGCAAATATGGACGTGCTGGTGGCGCTGGGCACCTCCGCGGCGTATTTCTATTCCATTTTTGTGCTGCTCGGCGCGGTGCCCGGGCACGGCTATTTTGAAACTTCCGCGGTCATTATCACGCTGGTGCGCCTGGGCAAGTTCCTGGAAGCCCGCGCCAAAGGCGGCGCCAGCGAAGCCATCCGCAAGCTGCTCTTTCTGCAGCCCAAGAAAGCCACCGTCATCCGCGGTGGGATGGAAACGGAAATTCCGGCTGACGAGGTGTTGATTGGCGATGTGATTGTGGTGCGCCCGGGCGAGAAAATCCCGGTGGACGGCAGCGTGCTGGAAGGCAGTTCCAGTGTAGATGAATCCATGCTCACCGGCGAGTCCCTGCCGGTGGAAAAGAGCGCCGGCTCCCCGGTTTATGGCGCCACCCTGAACAAAAACGGCAGGCTGGTGTTTGAAGCAACCAAAATTGGCCGCGATACCGTGCTTTCGCAGATTATTCAGCTGGTGGAGAATGCCCAGGCCAGCAAGGCCCCCATCCAGAAGCTTGCGGATAAAATATCCGCGGTTTTTGTCCCGATAGTCATCGCCATCGCCGCGCTGACTTTCCTGATATGGTATTTTCTGGTGCCGCTGCCGGCGAATTCTGAAATTTCCCTGCTGGCGCGCGCGCTCATCAATACCGTCGCGGTACTGGTGATTGCCTGCCCGTGCGCCATGGGTCTGGCAACCCCGACCGCCGTGATGGCGGGCACCGGACGCGGCGCGGAACTTGGCATTCTGGTGAAAACCAGCGAGAGCCTGGAAATTGCCGGCCAGATTGACACCATCATCCTGGATAAAACCGGCACGCTCACGCGTGGGCAGCCGGCTGTGACCGAAATTGTGCCCCTGGCCGAGGGGTGGACGGAAGAACAGGCCTTGGCTCTGGCAGCTTCCGTGGAAGCCGGCAGCGAGCACCCGCTTGGCGAGGCTGTCACCGCCGCCGCCAAAGCGCGCGCGCTCACATTGCAGAGCGTGGAGCGCTTCAGGTCTTCTTCCGGCAAGGGCGTCTCGGCGGAAGTGGACGGAAAAAAGGTCTCGGTCGGAAGCCGGCGCTACCTGGAAGGCTTACAGGTGGATACCAGCCGCGCGGAAAGCGTCCAGGCGGAGCTCGAACAGCAAGCCCGCACGGTCGTGCTGTTGGCAGCCGACGGCGAATTGCTGGGAGCATTCGGGATTATGGACACGCTGAAAGAAAATTCGGTCAGCGCGGTGGCGGAGCTACACAAGCTGGGCCTAAAAGTAGCCATGCTCACCGGCGATAACGCCCGAACCGCCCGGGCAGTCGCCAGCCAGGCCGGAATCGACGAGGTCTACGCCGACCTGCTCCCCAGGGATAAAGCCGGGCAGGTGCAAGCGCTGCAGGCCAGCGGGCATAAGGTCGCTATGGTTGGCGACGGCATCAACGACGCGCCGGCGCTGGCGCAGGCGGACGTGGGCATCGCCATTGGCACCGGAACAGATGTGGCCATCGCGGCCGCGCCTATCGTCTCCATCAGCGGCGATTTGCAGGCTGTTCCACTGGCGGTGCGCCTTTCCCGCAAGACGCTCAAGACCATCAGGCAGAACCTGTTCTGGGCGTTTTTCTACAACGTCATCCTCATTCCGGCAGCAGCCGCGGGCTTTCTCAACCCTATGCTGGCAGCCGGAGCGATGTCGTTTAGCAGCATTTTCGTGATTACCAACAGCCTGCGCCTCAAGCGCTTCAAGTAAGCATCGGGGCGGGGGCGCTATACGCGTTACGTACGCACTCCGCCCGGCATGAAAAGCAGGCAAATGCTGCTGCCATTCCTTTTCATGCCGCGTCAAAAAGCAGAACAGGTTCAGCATAGAGTCGGGTCAGCACGCCCGACTTTTTTCCGTACGCAGCCGCCTTGGGCGCTAATCCCAAAAGACACACGCTAACTCTGCCTTGTTCAGGCCGGAAGCTGACCGGATAAAACCCACTGACAGCTCTGCGAGAAGCTCAACAGATCCTGAGGGCAAAGTATAATCAGCATAAACCACGCTACCCCGGGAGGCCGCGTCTGCTATGGAAAAGTTTATCCCGCTTTTATCCGTCCTGCTCTGGGTTTTCCTTTGGTCCGCCGGCGGATTCCTGATTCTCATCAATACCATTAAAACCCAACGGCACGAAACCACGCTGTTCGGGCTGGGTCTGGGTCTGGTGCTGCAGGAATGGCTGGCCAACTTTACGGGCAGGCTGCTGCCGCCTGTCCAGGCCTTTTGGCTTAGCGCGGGGCTCGTCTTTGCGCTAGGGCTGGTCCTGACCATCATCCTGAAATCCTGGAAGGACGCACGCCAAAATCTGTATTTCCCGCCTGGGCAGTGGCTGGCTTTTTTCGTGCTCTTATACGCCTTCTTCATGATTGGACGCGGGCTGGCCATCTTCGACGATTACCAGAACCTGCCGGTCACCTCGCAGCTCGCTTCCGGTGTCATCCCGCCGCTTTTTCCGCTGAACCCCACCCTCAGCTTTGACTACCACTACCTGCTCCTGCTGAATGCCGCCCAATGGATGCGCGTGGGCGGCTTTTTGCCTTGGACCGCTTTGGACTTTGCCCGCGCACTGTGCTTCAGCCTGGCGGTTCTGTACGCCTACTCGCTGGGCGAACGCCTGACCCGCAGCAAAGCGGGCGCGTGGCTCACTGCAATCTTTACAGCCTTCGCAGGTGGGATGCGCTGGGTGCTGTTGTTCCTGCCCGGAAGGCTGCTCTCCGCGATTTCCGAACGCGTGACGATGATTGGCTCAGGCCTGGCGACGGACAGCAGCCTGAAATTCGCGCTCTCCAAGCCCTGGGCGATTGAAGGCGGCGGCCCTTTCCCTTTTCCCTTCGCGTATGGGAGCGGTTTCCACACGCCCGCGGTCATGGAGCACGACGGCACCGGCTTGATGGGGCTCGTAATCGCGCTGCTGATCATCCTGTTTTTCGAGCGTTGGAAGCGCAAAGGCGGGCTGGCGGTGGTGGCCGCTCTGCTGGCAGCGCAAGCCCTTACCGATGAAATCTGGTTCGTGTTTTTCTTCTTCGCGCTTATTGTGGTCCTGATTGTGCAGCTTTTCCGTCCGGGGAAAACCCCGCGCAGCCAGATTTGGCTTTCGCTGCTGGTCCTGGGGTTGATACCGCTTGTGTTCGCGCTGCTGCAAGGCGGGGTGCTCACGGGCGCCGCGGCTGGAATAATCACGCAGCTTGCGGGCGGCCCGGCGGCTGTTCAAAGCCAGTATTTCAGTCTGGGTTTTCACCTGCGCTTTCCGCCGGCGTTCATCTCCTCCCATCTGGGCACGCTCTCGCTGACCAACTGGGCTCAGGCGCTGGCCGCCATTGCTGAAGTCGGGCCTATTTTTCTGCTCCTGCCGCTCTTTATCCTCTGGGGGCTCAAGGGCTTCCGCGCCAACCGGCTGATTTATCCGATTCTCGCGCTGGGCGCCGCCGCCAGCTTTCTGACGATTTTTATGGAATACGAGGGCGCAGCCGGCATCTCCGCCACAAAACGCCTGACGCTCTATTCTTCCGTTTTGCTCACGCTCTTCACTGTGCCCATCCTGTGGTATTGGCTGCGGCGCAAAAAGCAAGTCCTGCGATTCCTCGCGATTGGCTTGTGCGCGCTCAGCATGCTGGGCGGAGTGGTGTACTTCGCGGTGGAGTCTGCCGCGGCGCAGGTGCCGCAAGAGAGTTACTTCCTGGATAAGCTGGACACAGCCTTCTATCAGAGATATTGGAACGCGCTCGAGCCCGGTGCGATGGTCTTTGACCTGGTTCCCTCCCGGGCGGCGACGGTCTTCGCCCGCCCGCTGCAGTCCAACCAGAGCTGGTACGCCGAGCTGCCCGAATACAGCGCGCTCGCCAGCAGCATGGACCCTCAGGCTATCCGGGCGGCAGGCTACCAGTACATTTATCTGGGCAGCGGCGAATGGGACGACTTCTCGGCGGCGGTACAGGCGGGGCTTTCAGCGCCGTGCGTGCATGTCGTGGATGAGGTGAATGGCGCCAACGGAACTTTCCGACGCCTGCTGGATATTTCGGAGTGTCCGTAATCACACGAACTTCAGGCGCACAGCTGCCACCCACAGCATGCGCAGCAGCAGCACTCCGTGCCGCCAGCGCTGGATATTGGTCGTACCGTAGGTGCGTTCGCGGTAGCGAATAGGCATGTCCACCAGCTTCAGGTTCTGTTTCGCCGCGCCGAAAATCAAATCGAAATCCCCAAAGGGGTCAAAGTCGCCAAAGAACGCCCGGTTCTGCGCGATTTTTTCGTAGTCCGCGCGCCAGAGCACCTTGGTACCGCACAAGGTATCCTTGATGCTCTGCCCGAGCAGCCAGGAAAAAGTCACGCTGAAGAATTTATTCCCCAGGCTGTTGAGAAAGCGCATGGCTTCCTCCTCCATCGGGTAAACCAGGCGCACTCCGTTGATGAACTCGCCGCGATTCTGCACCAACGCGTCGTAAAAGCGCGGCAGGTCCTCAGGCGGCACGGTCATATCAGCATCCAAGATCATGAGCATATCCCCACTGGCGGCTTGAAAACCCGCCCGGACGGCATCGCCTTTGCCTTTGCCGGGCTGCTTCAGCAGGACAGCCTTGCGCGGCGATTCCTTTATTGTCTGCTCGATGACTTCCCAGGTGTCATCCTTTGAATGTCCTTCCACAAACACGATTTCGGTTCCGCTGCCCATTTCGGGCACGCGCTCGAAGATTTTCTGGATATTACCGGCTTCATTACGCGCGGCAACGACCACGGAGACAGAAGCCGACTGCGCTTTCAGGT
>DAONFX010000101.1:0-6058 GCA_035403825.1 Anaerolineaceae bacterium | reverse complement strand
CAGCGCTGACGCGGGCTGAAAGGCGAGGTTAATCTTGGTATAATCCTCGCAGAAAGCTGAAAAAGGAAGCGACTGTTGAAATCATCTTTGCGCGTTATGACCCTGAACCTGGGGGGCGGCCTGAAAAACTTCAGCGGTACGCTGGAAACCAACGCCAGCCGCAGCGAAGCCCTGCTCACGCTCATCCGCCAAATCAAACCGGACCTGCTCTGCGTGCAGGAAATTGCCCAATATGTGGACGGCGACGGCCTGAAACACAGCATGGTGGACCTCATCCGCGAAGGCGCGCAGTTTGCCCATGCCTACTATGGCGAGACGCTCTCAATGAAACGCCATATGCAGGTTCGGAAAGACTTGATGGTGGAAGGGCTGTTTAAGGACTGGTGGGACTGGTCCAAAGGCAATGCGGTTTTTTCCAGACTGCCATTCGCGCGCCTGGGCTGCGGGAAGCTGGACGGCTTTCCGCGCAACGTTCCCATTTTTCAGCCGCTGACCTACGAGGGCACGCGCGACACCGACCCGCGCTTTGCGATTATCGCGCGCGTCAGGCAGGCGCCTTTTCCTTATCTGGTCAATCTGCACCTGACCACACTGGTGGGCGAGCGCGGAGATGCGCCCGACCCTGCCGTAATCCAATCAGCGCGCGAACTGCGCGCGGAACAAATTCTGCGGGTGATAGACCTGGTGGATGCCAATATTCTTAAAGCCGGCCTGCCCCTCATCCTTACCGGCGATTTTAACGCCAACCCTGATGAGTACGCGCTTTCCACGCTCCTCGAGGCGGAAAGAGGCTTTATCCGCCTTGTGCCCGAAAACCCGGCAGCCACGCATCCGTTCGCGGGAGAGGTGGACCATTTTTACATCTCTCCGGCGGGCATGCTGCGGGAATACCGCTGCCAGGTGGTCGATAACAAGCTGACGCACCGCAGTTCAGACCATCTGCCTGTCGTGGCGGATCTGGTATTCGCCTAACTCCTTTGGAACTGGACTTTTTATATGGCTAACCCCAGGTATTTTGGAACAGACGGCATCCGCGGCACAGCAGGCACGCCGCCTATGTCGGAAGATTTTGTGCGCTCGCTCGGCGCGGTAGCCGCGCGCGTGTTGGGTGGAGAGAAGCAAAGCGCGCCCCTCTTCGTCATCGGCCGCGATACGCGCATATCCGGCCCCGGCTTGCAAGCCGCGCTGACCGAAGGATTCCTCGCGAGCGGCGCGCAGGTGCTGGATTTGGGCGTGCTGCCTACCCCCGGCATTGCCTTTCTGACGCGCAAACTGGGCGCGGACGCCGGAGTGGTCATCTCGGCTTCGCACAACCCCGCTCCGGAGAACGGCATCAAATTCCTGAACGCGCAAGGCATGAAACTGCCGGAAGAGGTCGAGCTCGCCATTGAAGCGCTGCTGGGCGCAGACCCCGGGAGCAGCCTGCGCGCGCCGCGGGACGGCAGGCATCTGCGCGAAGATTACCTGCAGGACTTGCTTGCCAGCCAACCCGGGCTGGACTTGAGCGGCAAAACCCTGCTGCTGGACTGCGCCAACGGTGCGGCTTATGAAGTTGCCCCCGAGCTGTTTAAGAGGTTGGGCGCGCGCGTGCTCGCGTTGAACACCGCCCCCGATGGTTTGAATATCAACGAACGCGCCGGCTCGGAACATCTGCGCGCGGACCCCTCCGTATTTGGCAGCCAGGTACGCGAAGCTGGCGCCGACCTGGGTATGGCTTTTGACGGCGATGCCGACCGCGTAATTTTCGTGGATGAAAACGGCAGGATGGTGGATGGCGACCATATGCTGGCCATTCTGGCGGATTTCCTCCTGGCGCGCGGTGAGCTTTTGGGGGAAACGCTGGTAACCACCACGATGGCCAACGGCGCCCTGGCAGGTTACTGTACGCAAAAAGGCATCCGGCTTATCGAAACCCCGGTGGGCGACAAATATATCACCGGGGAGCTGCTGCGCCTGAGCCTCGCGCAAGACGCGCCGGGAAAGCTGGGCCTGGGCGGAGAGCAGTCCGGGCATATCATCCTGCTGGACGAGAACCACCGCACCGGCGACGGCATCCGCACCGCGTTGTTCATGCTGCGCGTGCTGGCAGAAAGCGGCTGGCGGCCGCTCTCCGCGCTCACCGGCCAAATCGGCAAGTATCCGCAGTTGATTGCTTCCTGCAATGTGGCCAGCAAGCCTGAACTGGCGCAGCTGCCAGCGCTCAACGCGCTGCTCACGGAGCTCCGGCAGGGGCTGCCCGGCCTGGTTCGCCTGAATTTGCGCTACTCCGGAACGGAGCCGAAATGCAGGTTGATGCTCGAGACCGACACTTCCCACACTCCCGCCCAGGTGGCGGCTTATGCCTGGCGGGTGTGCGAGCTCATCCAGCGCGAGACGGGCACTCCCGCCGGCGCGAAAATTGAAGTATTGAATGTTTCGGACGGCGGTTTGATGCCGCGGCCGGAGTGAAATTCCCAATGAGGAGAAATGTATGACCCGGAACCTGGATTTCAGCTTCAGCGCGGATTTGGCGCCGCGCTTTAACCGCCTCAACCGCGCCGTCTTGGAGGCAGAAAAAGCGGAAGAATGGCAGCCGGCTATCGCCGGGATGACCCGCTTTTTGTGGGAAGTGGAAGATTTTGTGCGGCGCCGCCCCGATCTGCTCGCGGAAGACCTGCCGACCTCCTCGCGCGTGCTCAGCATGCTCTTGACCCTGGCGGCTACTGGCACGCAGGGGCGCCTGGAACTTTACCAGCCTAAGGACGAAGAAACCCGCGCCTACCGGCGGCAGCTGGATGAGGATTACCTGCCTTCCAGCGCGGAAATGCGCCGGCTTGCCATCCGCATTGCCAGGGCGTACCTGAGCGCGCCGGTATTTTCCAGCCTGAGCGAGGATATCCGCGTGGAAATCCTGCCGCTGCTCGAGAGCCTGGATGAGGCGCAGGACCCGGACCGCTTTATGACCTACCGCGTCGTCCAGATTGGCAATATCTATGAGCGCTTATTCGCCTTGCGGGTGCGTACCAGCGAGCCCTTGCTTGTGGGTACGCGCACGCGCGCCGGCTTGCTGCGGGAAATATACGACCGCAAATACCTGCGTTTTGGTACCTCGGGCGTGCGTGGGCGCTGGCAGAATGACTTCACCGAAAAGCGCGCTCGCCAGGTGGTGCAGGCTATCTGTGATTTTATGAATAACCGCGGCGTACCCGCCTTTGTGGGCGCGGAAGACCTGGCGGGCAAACGGGTGGTCATCGGGCACGATACCCGCCGTAATTCCGACCTCGTTACGCGCTGGGTGGCGGAAACCTGCCTGGCCAACGGGTTCAGGGTCGACATTGGCAATCGCGATGTGCCCACCCCGGCGCTGGCATTCTACGAGACGGATGTGCTGCCGCCTGAAGAGGTGGCCGGCCTGATTATCTGCACCGCCAGCCACAATCCGCCCGAGTGGCAGGGCATCAAATTCAACCCCCGCCTGGGTTATCCGGCGCCCACCAACGTGACGGATTACATCGCCTTCCGTATCAACGAACTGCAGCTGGAAGACCAGGCCGGCGGCGCGGCGGAGCTGGAAGACGCGGAAGCGCGCGGACTTGTGACCGGCTTTGACCCGCTGGACCAGTATGTGCGCTGGATTAAGAACAACGGCAGCGGCAATCAGCGCATCCCGATTGATTTTGATCGCATCCGGCGCTTCTTTGCCGATAAGCACGTGGTCGTGGATGAAATGCACGGCTGCGGGCGCGGCTATCTGACGCGCCTGTTGGGCGAAACCGGCGTGCGCCACACCGTCGTGCATGCGGAAGTGGACCCCGAGTTGGGCGGGCAGGACTATGCTAACCCGGAAGAGCCCTTCAACTACCTACTTAAGCAGACCGTGGCAGAAAGCGGTGCGCACCTGGGTATGGGCATGGATACAGACGCCGACCGCTACGGTATCGTGGATAAGGGCGGGGTGTACTTTCGGCCAAACCAAATCCTGACCATGCTGGTACGCTACCTGGGCGTGGACCGCGGGCTGACCGGGCGCGTAATCGCCACGCAGACTGGCTCACCCTTGATTGAGCCGCTGGCAGGCATGATTCCCGGGAATGCCGAAAACGAACCTGCCGCGGGCGCGCTGCCCGGCTACGTGGGTCAGCGCATCTACAAGTGCCGCGTGGGCGATATCTCCAGCCGCGCGCTGAAGCATGCTTTTTTGGTGCCGGTCGGCATCAAATATATCGAAGAAATCCGGCGCATGGATAACCGCTACAACACCCTTAAGACGCTGCCTGAGAACTGGCGCGACCGCATCCTGATTGGCGGCGAGGAATCCTCGGGCTTGACCTCGCGCGGGCACGTAACCGACAAGGACGGCCCCTGGGCGAATATCCTGATTATGGACATGCTGGCGTACTACGGCACCCGCGCGGAAAACCCGCTGTGCACCCTCAAAGAACTCTGGGAGGATACCGTGCGGATGCCCGGCCTGTGGGAGACTTTCGGGACTTCCTCCGACCCGACTTCGCACGCGGGCAGGGCCGACGTGGACGCGCCGCTGGAGGCTAAAGAGGGCTTCATCAACTATTACCTCGACCTGGCGCTGCGCGAGGACCCTGAAAAGCTGCGCCTGGCAGGCTTGAAAATCACGTACCTGGGCGGCATCCGCTACGAGCTGGTGGAAATGCAGCTGGAGGATGAGCACGGCGATGACCACCACTACTTGCGCGTGCGCGCCTCGGGGACGGAACCGATTAACCGCATCTACATCGAGTCCAGCAGCCGGGAAACCGGGCAGGCCATGATGCGCGAAGCCCTGCGGCGGCTTGAGCTGATTACGATGGACTGCCTGAAAAACGCGCATTCGCCCTGGCATCTGGTGGATATGCTCACCCAGACCTCGCTGAGCCCTGACCTGCTGGCGCTCGTACAGGAAACCATCCGCAGCCGCGGCTGGGAGATGAGCGATCTGCTTTCGAAAATTGAGCGTCTGAGCGTTACCCTGGAAAAACGCAACCGCAAGGTCATCGGTCAGTGGCAGCAAGCGCTTAAATGAGTTTGCGACACGCGAGCCACAGCCCCCCGGGAACGGGGGCTGCGGCCATTTTCGCCGGCCTTATTTGTTATCGTTGCGTGCTATAATTTAGAGACCACAAACCCATTACGATTTCCGTCAACCCACATAGCAGAATCCCCGACACTTACGGCGGCGACGATGCTCGCGGATAGGCGAATTTTGCATACGACTTGAAAACGAGGAAAAGAAATGAAAATTGTTACAGACAGCGGCTGCGACCTGACCAAAGAGCAGTGCCTGGAATTAGGGGTTACGATGCTTCCTTTGAAGGTTCAGCTTGGCGACCGCACTTACCTCAGCAGCGTGGATTTGAGCGCTGAGGAGTTCTACGAACTGTTGGATCAGACTGAGCAAATGCCGCTCACATCCACGCCTTCTGTGGGAGACTTTGAGGATGCTTACCGGAAACTGGCTGAGACTGACCGCGAAATACTATCGATTCACCTTTCTTCCGGATTGAGCAGCACCTGCAATGCCGCACAAGTAGCTGCCAGTCAGGTGGATGCTTCCGTGACTGTCATCGACACGCTCACACTCTCCTCCGGGACGGGCTGGCAGGTGGAAGCTGCGGCGCGCGCGGTGAAAGCCGGCTGGAGCAAGGAGCAAATCCTGGCGCTGCTCAAGCAAATCCAGGCGGCGACCAACGCATTATTCACCCTGCCTGACCTTAAGTACCTGATTGCCGGCGGACGCATCAGCCATCTGAAAGGCCTGCTGGCTTCCCTGCTCGGCATCAAACCGGTTATCGAGGTCAATAAGGTTGACGGCAAGTACTACGACATCGGCAAGAAGCGCTCTTTCCTGAAGGCTGTGCAGGAAATCCCGGCGTTAATACTGAAAAAGTACGGCGAAGGCACCGCGTTGCGCGCCCAGATCGTGCACGCCTCCAACCCGGAAGGCGGGGAGATGCTGCGCGAAGCCATGAACAAGCTGTTCCGCTGCGAATGGCTGGCGGACTGCGCGATTGGCCCGGCTCTGGGCGCGCATACCGGCCGAGGCCTGGTTGGGCTGATGCACGCG
>DAONFX010000100.1:0-6388 GCA_035403825.1 Anaerolineaceae bacterium | reverse complement strand
CACCCGACCTACGACCACGTTCTGTCGGGTTGCGCTGCCGCTCCACCCGACCTACAACTACAACCACGTTCTGTCGGGTTGGGCTGCCGCTTCACCCGACCTACGACCACGTTCTGTCGGGTTGCGCTGCCGCTTCACCCGACCTACGACTGCGTTAAGCTCGCAGCCAGAGCCCACCTTCCTTTACAGCGCCGCTCTTTTTGATGATTTGCGGTTAAAATGGAACCATGCTCCCCGACTACCGCGTACGCCAACGAGATTACCTGCTCGAGATTTCCCGCGCTCTCACCGAAGAGCTGGACCTGGACGCGCTGCTGCTGCACATCCTGCGGATAGCAATTGAGATGCTGACCGGCCACGCCGGCTTCATCGCGCTGAAAGACGACAAACGCGGCTGGCATATCGCTGTGCACGAGGGCATTGCCGAAGCGCTGCTCAATTACCTGCAGCGCTGGCTGGAAGCGCAGCCCGTGGAAGGGGAAGATACCAGCGAAGCGCACGTACCTGAAATCAACCGCATGCTGAACGATATCAGCATGGGAATGCTGACTGGCGTGGGCATCAACATGATTTTCCAGAAGCAGGTCATTGGGCAAATTTACGTGTTCCGCAATTACCGCGGACTCTTCTCCACCAACGACCGCATGCTGCTGACCAGCTTTGCCAACCAGGCAGCCATTGCCGTGCGCAATGCGCGCCTGTACAACGAAACCCGCGAGCAATCCCTGCGCCTGGAAGCCCTGCTGGATTCGGCGGCAGACGGCATCCTGATCCTCACGCCGGACTTGAAGGTGGAGCGCATGAACAAAGCCCTGCAGCGGCTGCTGAATACCAGCGAGGAAGCCTGCATTGGGAAGCCTTCTGCCGAGGTTATCCGCTGGGCAAAGCCTCCGCAAGGTACCAGACTGGAAACGGCAGTTGCCAGCGGCTGGGCGCAGAACGGCCAGAATGTTTTTTACCTGGAAGGCGACCTGGTCCGGGAAGGTTTGCGCGAGCCGCTGCCTGTCGGGATAAGCTACGGGCCGCTTTTTTCCGCCGATGACGCACTGATGAACATCATCGCCTCGGTGCGAGATATCACGCGCTTCCGCACCGCGGAAGAGATGAAGACCAGCTTCATTTCTGTTGTCAGCCACGAGCTCAAGACCCCTATCGCGCTCATCAAAGGTTACGTCAGCACGCTGCGGCGGGATGACGTGGAGTGGGACCGTGAAATTGTCTCCGAGAGCCTGGCGGTAATCGAGGAAGAAGCTGACCGCCTGACCGAAATGGTGGAAGACCTGCTGGACGCGACGCGCCTGCAGGCAGGCGGGCTGACCCTGAAGAAATCCGAGCTTTCCATCCCGCAGCTCGCGCGCTTTTTGGCCGACCGCTACACCGCTCAGACGGACCAGCACAGCTTTGTGGTGGACTTCCCGCCTGATTTTCCCGCGCTCGCGCTGGATGAAGAGCGTATCCGGCAGGTGCTGACCAACCTGCTGAACAACGCAATGAAGTACAGCCCGGACGGCGAAATCCGCATCAGCGGCAAACTGCGCCCGAAGGACGTCGTGGTGTGCGTCAGCGACCGCGGCCCGGGCATTGATCCGCGCGATTTGCCATATGTGTTCGAGCGCTTCTACCGCTCGGACGAAGCCGCC
This sequence comes from Anaerolineaceae bacterium, assembly GCA_035403825.1. Taxonomy (GTDB): domain Bacteria; phylum Chloroflexota; class Anaerolineae; order Anaerolineales; family Anaerolineaceae; genus Mesolinea. Next base: position 4,748 of record DAONFX010000100.1, on the reverse strand, counting down.
AAGACCACTAAAGGGACCGGGTTGGGTTTATATCTGTGCCGGGAAATCATCCGCGCGCATGAGGGCAAAATCTGGGTGGACGAGACCTATAAAGAAGGCTCTCGCATCTGTTTTTCGCTCCCGCGCGACCAATAAGGCTGCGATGGATTCCGGGCCCCTGCCGCGCGCATTCCGACACATTCTCCTGCCGGAGACCGGCTCCACCAATGACGACTGCCTTAAACTGGCGGATGCCGGCGCTCCGGACGGCACGCTGGTGCGCGCGCTGCATCAAACTGGCGGGCGCGGACGCGGCAGCAGAAGCTGGTTTTCCCGCCCGGGGGCTTCGCTGACCTTCAGCGTGCTTCTGCGCCCCGAAGCGCGGGAATATGCTCACCTGACGCGCTTCGCGCTGCTGGGCTGCCTGGCGCTCGCGCGCGCGCTTTCCCGCTATTTCTCCGCTGAAGCCCAAATTAAGTGGCCGAACGATGTGCTCCTTTCGGGGAAAAAGGTATGCGGGGTGCTGACCGAAGCGCTCTGGCAGGACCAGCTTCCCAGCGCGCTTGTGCTCGGGATGGGGGTAAACCTTACCGACGAAGCGCTGCCGCCCCAATCCGAAACCATATTCCCGGCCGGAAGCCTGGCAGGACAGGCCGGCATTCAGGTCTCCGCTCAAGCCTTGCTGGAGGTGCTGCTGCCCGAGCTTGCCCGCGCGCGGGAAGAACTGCCCTGCCCCGGATTCCTTGCGGAGGTTAACGCGCGCCTGGCTTGCCGGGGGGAGTGGGTGAGCTTGCGTTCGAACGCAGACGCGCCCTTTCGGGCGCGTCCGATATCCGTCGAAGCAGACGGCAGTTTATGGGCGGAAGGGGAAGACGGCCGGATGGCGCGCTTTTACTCCGCCGAGATATCCGGCTGAGCGCCCTCGCTCGCGGGAGGGTTCGCATCCCCGTTCAGGTCGGCGTCCGCGTCCGCATCCGCATCCGGGTTGGCAGTTAGTGCAGGGATGCGCGCGACTGCTGCCAGGCTGTCCCCTTCGTCCAGGACCATCACTTTGACACCCTGCGTTGCCCGGCCTTGCACCGAAACGTTGACGGCTTTCATGCGCAGCACAATCCCGGCAGAAGAAATCAGGGTAATTTCGTCTGATTCCTGCACAACCAGCGCTTCCGCGATTTGACCAATTCTGGCTAACGCAGTCGGACTAATCGTGGCGACGCCGAGGGTCGCGCGGGATTTTGGCATGTATTCTTCCAACGGGGTGCGCTTGCCGTGCCCTTTTTCGGTCAGCACCAGCAGGTAAGCGCCCGGTTCCACCACGTCCATGGCAGCCAGCGCGTCTTGGGCGCGCATGTGAATGCCGCTGACGCCCATGGTGGTGCGGCCGGTCGGACGGATTTCTTGCTCGGAAAAGCGCAGCGCCTTCCCGCCGCGCGTGACGAGCAGCACGTCGTCCTTGCCGCTGGTGAGGCAGACCCAACCCAAATGGTCGCCTTCTTCCAATTTGATGGCGATAAGCCCGGAGGGACGCACGTTGGCGAATTCCGCCAGCGCGATGCGCTTGACGCGCCCGCGGCGGGTGGCCATGGTGCAAAAGTCAGCCTGCTTGAAATCCGGCACGGAAAGCAGCGCGGTGACGTTCTCGTCGGGTTCCAGGTTAATGATGTTGACCAACGCGATGCCTTTACCCTGCCGGCTTTCTTCCGGCAGCTCGAACACGCGCTCGGAGTACACTTTGCCCTTGTCCGTGAAGAACAGCAGGGTGGCCAGCGTGTTGCTGCGCACAAAGAAGTGTACCTCGTCCTCGTCCCGCATGGTCTGTCCCATCACGCCGCGCCCGCCGCGCCCCTGCGCCCTATAGGCGCCGTCGGACACGCGCTTGATATAGCCGCGCCGGGTGATAGAGACGAACACCGGCGTGTCCTGCACCAGGGCTTCGTCAGAAAGGTCGTTCTCCAGGTCGTGGTCGATGCGCGTGCGGCGCTCATCGCCGAATTTTTCGGCAACCTCGTTCAGGTCTGTGCGGATGACTTCGAGGATTTTGCGGGGATGGGCCAGCAAATCTTCCAGGTCGGCAATTTGCAGCATCAGTTCTTTGTGTTCGTCTTCAATCTTCTGGCGTTCCAACGCGGCCAACCGGCGCAGCTGGAGGTCCAGGATGGCCTGGGCTTGGATTTCCGTCAGGGTGAAGCGCTCCATCAGGTTGGTCTTGGCGGTGTCAGCATCCGGGGAGGAGCGGATGGTCTGGATGACCGCATCCAGGTTGGCAAGCGCGATGAGCAGCCCGTCCAGGATGTGGGCGCGTTTTTTGGCTTTGTCCAACTCGAAGAGCACGCGCCGGGTGATGACCACCTGACGGTGTTCCAGATAATGGAAGAGCGCGCGTTTGAGCGAAAGCATGCGGGGTTCGCCGTCCACCAAGGCCAACAGCTGCACGCCGAAGGTGGACTGCAGTGGGGTGAATTTGTAAAGCTGGTTGAGCACCTTTTTGGGCTGGGTGCCGCGCTTGAGCTCAATCACGATGCGTAAACCGCGCCGGTCGGATTCGTCGCGCATGTCCGAAATTGCGTCGAGTTTGCCGGCGCGCACCAGTTCGGCGATGCGTTCAATCAGGCTGGTTTTGTTCAGTTGGTAGGGGATTTCCGTGATGATAATCGCAAAGCGCCCTGCCCGGATTTCCTCAATCTTTGCCACGCCGCGCACGGTCAGTTTTCCGCGCCCGGTGCTGTATGCCTGGCGGATGCCCTCGCCGCCGACGATGATGCCGCCGGTCGGGAAGTCCGGCCCGGGGACCGCCTGCATCAGGTCCTCCACGCTGACCTCGTCGATTTCGTCATAGCGGTCGATGAGGATGTTGAGGGCGGCAGTGAGTTCGCGCAGGTTGTGCGGGGGGATATTGGTGGCCATGCCAACCGCGATGCCGTTGGAGCCGTTCATCAGCAGATTGGGCAAACGCGCGGGCAGCACTTCCGGCTCCTGCAGTGAACCGTCGAAATTATCGACGAAGTCCACGGTTTGTTTATCCAGGTCCAGCAGCAGCTCTTCGGCAGTCTTGGCCAGGCGGGCTTCGGTGTAACGCATGGCAGCCGGTGAGTCGCCGTCGATGGAGCCAAAGTTGCCCTGACCGTCCACGAGGGGGTAGCGCATGGAAAAGTCCTGCGCCATGCGCGCCATTGCGTCGTACACAGCCGAGTCGCCGTGGGGATGGTATTTCCCCAGCACCTCGCCGACGATTCTGGCTGATTTTTTATAGGGCGCGTTGGAGCGGTTGCCCATGTCCAGCATGGCGTAAAGGATGCGGCGGTGGACCGGTTTCAGGCCGTCGCGCACATCCGGCAGGGCGCGCGCGACGATGACGCTCATGGCGTAATCCAGATAGGCGGTGCGCATCTGGCTGTCGATATCCACATGCTCCAGGTTTCCGGCGCTGTTATCCTCCGGCACTTCGGGGAGTTCGGTTTCTTCGCTCATTCCTCATCCTGATGCTGCCCGGCGGATTTTGGTTTGCCCGGCAACCTTACTATTATACCCTGAAAGCCGGCTTTTTACTTTAGCGCCAAAAATCCATAGTTTTTTCCAATGCAGGCGCGGTTAATGGGAAAACCCTGAGGCGGAGGCAAGCTGTGATTTTTTGCTGAAATTTTGCGAAGAGTCCGCGGCGACAAAAAAAGAGGCTGATGAATTCATCAGCCTGCGGAGATGTTTATGCGAAGGCGCTCAATAAATCGGGCAACCGGGGAGTTGGTTGAAGGAAAGCGCGCACCACCACGAGGCGGGCATGAATACCAGCACTACGCCAACAATCAGCACGAGCGCCAACAGGACGAGCAGCACAATCAGGCACCAGCCCATGCGCTTCTTCGGGCGCACGGGGGTTGGGGTCGGGGCAATCGGCTGCTGCGGCACGGGCGCGGAAACCGGCTGGTAGGCAGCTGGGGCAGGGGCTGCGGCTTCGGGGGTATAGAGAGCGGGCTCGGCTTTGGCGGCGCCTACTTTCAGCGGTTCGGTAGCAGCGCCTTTCACTTCAAAGCTCATCACCGTATTTTCTGCCAGGGTGATCAGGTCGCCGTCGTTAAGCTGCTGGGGGCCGGCAATACGCACGCCGTTCAGGAAGGTGCCGTTGGTGGAGCCGAGGTCTTCGATGTAGATTGCGTCCCCGCGGCGTAAGAAGCGGGCGTGCCGGCGGGAGATTTCCGGGTCCGGAACGGGCAGGTCGTTGGTCAGGTCGCGGCCTAAGAAGACTTCGTCTTTCTCGATGAAATAGCTGGAGCCGGGGATGGGGCCGGACCGCATAACGATAAGGAATTTCTGTTCCGCCATGGTGTGCTCCTTTGGGTCAGGGGTCGGAATGCTTAACAGTTATAGTTTACTGATTTTGGGCGCGGATGTCAATCAGGGGGGAGGGCGGGTTATCCTGAGCCTGTGAAGGAGCTGCCCGTTTCGGCGGCGAGATTCTTCGCTGGCGGCCAGGATGACAGACCTGAGAAAGGATGGTACTTAGTTTGTAGGTTGGGTGCAGCGACGCAGGAGCGAAACCCAACATCCGCAGTCAGGCCTCCGCGCTCAAGTTGACGAAAAACAGTTGTCGTTCTGAACGAAGTGAAGAATCTACGATGTTGTAAGATAGATTCTTCGCTGGCGCTCAGAATGACAGCCTGCCAGCCTTCAAGAAGGTTTTTCGCTGGCGGCCAGGATGACAGACCTGAGAAAGGATGGTACTTAGTTTGTAGGTTGGGTGCAGCGACGCAGGAGCGAAACCCAACGACAGCCCC
>DAONFX010000099.1:0-6470 GCA_035403825.1 Anaerolineaceae bacterium | reverse complement strand
CCTCAAAACGCCGGCGCGCGTTTGCCCGAAATTCCTGATACCTCAAAGGCTCCCGCATCAGCTCCTTGATCGCCCGGCAGTAATCCGCCGGGGGGCTGCCCGCCGGCAGCACCAGCCCGGTCTGCCCATCCAAAACCGAAGTGGCCAGCCCGCCGACCGCGTTGGTAAGCGCCGGCACGCCAAAAGCCGCCGCCTCGCTGATGACAATCCCGGCCGCGTGGAAGCGGGAAGGGTGCAAAAGCAGCTGCGCCCAGGCAAAGTTGGCAAAGTACGTCCGTAAAGCCGCGGGGTCTTCTTTGTCGTACACGCCCATATACCGGATGTGCTCCTCGTCCGCGCCGTTCATCCCCACCACGCGCAGCTCCGCGGGGATGCCCTCCGCGTTCAGCTGGCGCGCGGTCTCCAGGGCGCGGTCCACGCCCCTCAGGTAGGCGCGCTTCCCGACGAAGAGCAGGCGCAGCGGCGTGTCCAGCGCTTTATGGTCATCGGATGGGTCCGGGCGCAGTTCCCTGGGCACGTGCGCGGGGATGGGCAGGACGGTAACCTTCTCGGCCGCCTTGCCGTACTCGGTGACGATCAGGTCGGCGTTGGCCTGGCTGTAGGTGATGACGCGCCGGGCTTTCCCGATGACGGCGCGCTCCCACTGCTCCATGACGCGGTAGGCGGGCCTGGAGAACTCGGCGGCCAGCTCCCGGGTGAAGGGGACGATGGAATCGCACATGTACACCAGCGGCGTGCCCAGCTGCAGCTTTGCCAGCGGGGCGCTGTAGCGCGAGAAGATCAGGTCCGGTTTCGTTTCCGCGATTTTCTTCTCGATTTCCCGCGCGCATTTGTCAGGGTAGGACAAGGGGAACTTGAGCAGGCGCTTGCCGGTCAGCTTCCGATAGATTTTTTCCAGGCCGCGTTCAAGCCAGCCGGGAGGATAGTCGAACGGCCCTGCCAGGGCAAGCTGGATGCCGGGTTCGCTGCGCAAGGCCTGGTACGCGCCAAAATCGTTGCCGCTGTACTCGGTCTGAAATTGCGGATCCCATCGTCCGGCGATATATAGAATTTTCATTTACCCACCCTCTCCATTTTAAGCCTTCATGCGTGGTCTTCAGAATCCTAATCCTGTCACTTCGAAAAGTTTCCACTGCATTTTAGCACAGCTTGCCAATAGTCCCCGTTTTCATGCAGCAAATCCATAGCCATACGCTAATCCCAGGTGTCGGCAGTTTTCCCGGCAGTACCGGTCTTATCTGCCGATACGGAAATCCGGGAACTGGAAAACAATAGTAAAATTGCAGCAGGTTCGGCGCTTGTTTGCGCGCGCCTTGCCCACGGGAAAGCCAAGCAACGATGAAAACACCCAGCCTGCATTTAATCCCTGCAACGACCTCTGGAATTTTCGGAGGAGCATTGTTCGCGCTGTCTTTTTGGGCATCCGGGAGGTCCATCTGATGCCCGCCCGTGTCCGCGCCGCGCTCTCACTGCTGCTCGTCCTGGTGCTGGCTGCCGCCTGCGCGCCCGCAGCCAGCCCCACGCCCGCACCCCTCAGCTCCACGCCCAGCCTGCCGCCCAACACGCCCCAACCCGGCGAACCGACCTGGACGCCTTCGCCCGTGCCCTTCAACCCGACCGCGACGATTAACTTTGAGGCGCCTAATCCGGTGCAAATCAGCGAGCTGCAGCACGTGCAGTTGGAGAACCACATGGTCGCGGCTGCCAAGTTCCAGAACACGCTGGAAGACGCTGCCCTCCGGGATGTTCAGTACGAAGTGCTCGTGCTGGATGCCAACGGCAGCCGCCTGGCGCAGGAGTTTGGGGCGATCCCCTGGCTTCTGCCGCGCCAGACCAGCGCTCTCGTGCGCGAATTTGACTTGCTGGCAGGCGCCCAAGCTGCCTCCGTGGAGCTGCGCTTTACTGGCGGCGCCCCGGACCCAAAGCTGAAGCTGCGGCAGCCTTTCACGCTCGCCGACCCGGCTTTCATCGTGGACGAAGCTTCCGCGCAGCTGACCGGCTGGCTGAGCAACGCGGACGAGCTGACCTACACGGAAGTCTCCATCAACGCCATCGCCTATAATGCCAAAGGCGAGATTGTGGGCGGCGGGAGCGGATTTATGGAGTTCGTTCCGCCCGAAGACACTATCGGGGTGAGCGTGCCTGCCACCGTGACGGAAGCCCCCACACGCGTGGAGATTTACCCCTCGCTTTCCGCCTATTCCGCCTCGCTGCCGGGGGGCAGGTGGTGGGAAAACATCAAGGTGGAGGACTGGAGCTTCGTGACCACGAGTTCCGGAGAGCTGGCCGGCGGCGCCGTGCTGACGAATATTACCGACCGCGTATTGACCGGCACGTTCTACATTCTGACAGTTTCCGACGAGCAAGGACGGGTTTGCCTGGTGGCGAAGGACTTTATCAACATGATTCTGCCGGGAGAAACGCTAAACTTCTCACCTGGGGTGCTGCGCTTCCCGAAGACCGTTTCCCCGAGCAAGGTGGACCTGCTGATCGTGCCGGGGGAATTTGGAGAGTACGCGCTGGCGTATAATCCGCTTTCCACCTCGCAGGCGCTGTTGGACACGCAAGGCGAAAGCCCGCTCGTGCGCGTGAACGTGTTGAATAACCTGAACGCCGGGATTTCGACAGTGCTGGTGAATGTGCTGCTAAAAGACCCGCGAGGGAAAATCGTCGGCGGCGGGCAAATCCTGACCGAACACGTGCCGCCCAACGGCTCGCTGCGCATAGCCGTGCCCGTGGCCTTCCTGGGGGACCCCGAAACCCTGACTGTAACCACATCTGCCACCTTGCCGGTGTCGGCAATCATCGGGCAGTAAACAAAGGAGCAAAGTGACTTCATTCAAACAACAACCTGGATTGCGCCGTTTTATTCCCACGAGCCTGAAGCTGCTGCAGCCTGTCCCCGCGGATATTGACATCGCGCAGGCGGCGGTGCTGAAGCCCATCGCGCAGGTGGCTGAAGAAGCCGGCCTGCTGCCCGAAGAAATCGAGCTGTATGGGGATTACAAGGCCAAAATAAAACTGGACGTGCTGGAGCGCCTGAAGGACATACCGGACGGAAAATACATCGATGTAACCGCCATCACCCCGACGCCCCTGGGCGAGGGCAAAACCACCACGACTGTAGGCCTCAGCCAGGCGCTGGGCGCGCACCTGGGGCAGCGCGTGTTCACCTGCATCCGGCAGCCATCACAGGGTCCCACCTTTGGCATCAAGGGCGGGGCTGCCGGCGGCGGGTATTCACAGGTCATCCCGATGGAAGATTTCAACCTGCACCTCACCGGCGATATCCACGCCATTACGGCGGCCAACAACCTGCTCGCCGCGGCAATCGACACGCGCATGTTCCACGAGTCCAGCCAGAGCGACCGGGCGCTGTTTGACCGCCTGTGCCCGATGGATAAGCACGGGAAGCGCCATTTTTCGGTCGGGATGCAAGCCCGCCTGCGGAAGCTGGGGATTACAGAAACTGACCCCGAAAAGCTGACCAATGAGGAACGGGCGCGCTTCGCGCGGCTGGACATTGACCCCGCCACGGTCACCTGGCGGCGCGGCGTGGACGTGAACGACCGCATGCTGCGCGGGATTACGATTGGGCAGGGGCCGGAAGAAAAAGGTTTTGAGCTGCACACCAACTACTATATTACCGTCGCGAGCGAACTGATGGCGATTTTGGCGCTTTCCACCAGTCTGGGGGATATGCGCGCGCGCATCGGCAGAATCGTCATCGGGCAGAGCCGCAGCCAGGAGCCTATCACCGCGGACGACCTGGGGGTGGCCGGCGCGCTGACCGTGCTGATGAAAGACACCATCAAGCCTAACCTGATGCAGACGCTGGAAGGCACGCCTGTGCTGGTGCATGCCGGGCCTTTCGCCAACATAGCGCACGGGAACAGCTCCATCATTGCCGATATGGTCGCCCTGAAATTGGCGGACTACGTGGTCACCGAATCCGGCTTTGGCGCGGACATGGGCATGGAGAAGTTTTTTGATATCAAATGCCGCTACTCCGGCAGCATCCCGAACGCAGTGGTGCTGGTGGCGACAGTGCGGGCGCTCAAGATGCACGGCGGCGGCCCCAAAGTGACCGCCGGCACGCCGTTGGCCGCGGAATACACCAATGAGAACCTTGATTTGGTGCGCGCCGGCGCGGATAATCTGCTGGCCCACTGCCGCATCGCCGCCAAGTTTGGCATCCCGGTGGTCGTCGCCATCAACCGCTTCCCCTCGGATACCGATGCCGAGCTGGAACTGGTGCGCCAGATTGCCGTACGGGAAGAAGGTGTGGTGGACGCGCTGGTATGCGACCATTATTCCCGGGGCGGGGCCGGGGCAGTGGAATTGGGCAAAGCCGTGATGAAAGCCGCCAATTTGCCTTCCAGATTCGAATTCCTTTATCCACTGGAAGCTTCGATTAAAGACAAGATTGAGACCATCGCGCGCGAGGTGTACGGCGCGGATGGGGTGGATTACAGCGAGCAAGCCGAGGCGCGCGTGAAAGAATATACCCGCCTGGGCTACGACAAGCTGCCCATCTGCATGGCCAAGACGCACCTCTCGCTTAGCCATGACCCGGCGCTGAAGGGCGTGCCCAAGGGCTTCCGCATCCCTATCCGGGACATCAGCGCGTCCATTGGGGCGGGCTTCCTTTACCCGCTGCTGGGAACGATGAGCACGATGCCCGGCTTGCCCACCCGGCCGGCGTACTATGATATTGACATTGATTTCGAAACCGGCAAAATCCTTGGCTTGAGTTAAACTCCCGCTTACCACGGAACGCCGGCTGGATTTGCCTGCCGGCGTTTTGTTTTCCTGAAAAAGGTCTTCAGGCTTGCTATGAATTTGATAAAAATAGAACGCTGCGGCTTGACGCCGGCCGGTGAAAATCGCTACAATAAAACTGGTTTCTTATCATAACCAGAATTGCAGGTGCTAAATGACTAAAAACAAGATAAAAATCATCCTCGTGCTTCTGGCAGTGTTTGTTTTCAGCTCTGCCTGTATGCTCACCAATGCCGCCCGGGAGGCGGTATCGCAACTCCAGCAGTCCCCGACAGCAACCGCAACACAGCAGGAACAAGCCACGGCGCTGCCTCCCGCTGGCAGCACGACCATTATTGAACCTGAGTTTGCCAACCTGGAGGGCACGCTGGAAGGACTGTACCAGCAAGTCAATCCGGGCGTGGTGTCCATCCGTGTCAGCTCGGTCAACGATGAGGCACTGGGCTCCGGTTTCGTGATTGACAAGCAGGGGCATATTGTCACCAACTACCACGTGGTCGAGAACGCGGATACAGTGGAAGTTGATTTTCCATCCGGTCTGAAAGTATACGGCGAGGTCATTGGGACCGATTTGGACTCTGACCTGGCGGTCATTAAGGTGGAGGTACCGGAAGAAGAACTGACCCCTCTGACTTTGGGCGATTCCGACACCGCATTGGTTGGTCAGACGGTGGTCGCGATTGGCAACCCATACGGGTTGAGCGGCACGATGACCCTGGGGATTGTTTCCGCGCGCGGCCGGGTCTTGGACTCGCTGCGGCAGACTGCCAGCGGGGTTTACTTTTCTGCTGGCGACCTCATCCAGACGGATACCTCCATTAACCCGGGCAACTCAGGCGGACCGCTGCTCAATCTGAAGGGCGAAGTTATCGGCGTCAACCGCGCTATCCAGACTTCCGGGCAAACCCTGAGCGGGGAATCTGCCAATACTGGCATCGGCTTCGCGGTCTCGTCCAATATTGTACGGCGCGTGGTGCCCTCACTGATTGCGAACGGCTCGTATGACTATCCGTATCTCGGTCTTTCCAGCCTGAATAGCCTGAACCTTACCATCGTGGATGCGCTGAACCTGCCGCAGAGCACAGGCGCGTATATCACGGATGTCGCCGCGGGTGGACCCGCGGATAAGGCCGGGCTGCGCGGCGGCACTACCCAGACCCAAATCAGCGGGCTGTACGCCGGCGGGGACCTGATTGTGGCAGTGGACGGCCGGGAAATCAAGGATTTCAGCGAATTGCTCAGCTATATGGTGGTGAATAAGGCGCCGGGGGACGTGATTACCTTCACGGTCATCCGTAATGGGGACCGGGTGGATGTGCCGGTGACCCTGGGCGAACGCCCGTAGCCTGCTTGAAGTACGCTCAAAGACCGCCTCGATAAGAGACGGTCTTTTTTATGGTTTCGTTGTGAAGCGTGGGTTGGTGGTGACGACCTGGGTGAAGTGAGACCGGCATGGAAGGAAAGGCTTATTATCCTGGGCGCAGCCCGAAAGAATCCGACCGGTGGGATTCAGAGAGGTTGGTTGGAGAGCATGCTTGCGATGGACTCCTGCGCCAACCTACAACTCAGAATGACAAGGAACCTGTCATCGCTGCGCTAGGAATGACCAAAGGTTTGTCACCCTGAACGAAGGGAAGGATCTGGTTTTTGCTGGTGTGAGATTCTTCGCTGCGCTCAGTTTCTAGGTT
>DAONFX010000098.1:4207-6516 GCA_035403825.1 Anaerolineaceae bacterium | reverse complement strand
GGCATCAGGGGGAAAGCAGTTCTTTGGCCGGCGGGATTCGATGATTCTGTGTTACGGACGTACGGGCTAAACATCCCAAAGAAAATTACCATCTCACCACCGGAACGCCTACGGGGTGCTTCGCCCCTACCCAAAATCCGCGCGGCGATGTCCCTCTTTTTCTGGCTGCTGAATCTGCTTGGCGCACAGGCAATCTGCCGATGCGCTTTACGCTTTGTGATACACGGACGGGCTAAGCATCCCAAAGCAATTTTCCATATCCCCACCTGCACGCTTACAGGGTGCTTCGCCCCTACCCAAAATCCGCGCGGCGCTGTCCCTCTTTTTCAGGCTGCTGAATCTGCTTGGCGCACAGGCAATCTGCCGACGCGCTTTACACTTTGTGATAGATGTACAGGCTATTCATCCCAAAGCAATTTTCCATATCCCCTCCTGCACGCCTTCAGGGTGCTTCGCCCGGATTTGATTCTCGGAGACGCATATCGGCTGGCAACGAAATCACCCGGGGTTGGACATTTTCGATCAATTCTCGTATAGTTCCAAAGTCCGTCTCTGCCTTCCCGCGCTCAAAAAAAACCGGAAAAGCACTATAATCAGACCAAAGGAACCAACAGGCAGGGCGGCAAAAGATGACGAACGCGACGCACAAAGAAAATCCCGGGCGAAATGCGCCCAAGCACAGCTGGAGCGCCGCCTGGGCGCTGCTGCTGGCGCTGTGCCTCGCGCCCTATCTGGCGTTGAGCGCCTTTGCCCGACCCCAGGCAGACGACTATTGCTCCTCGGCCCAATTCCGCTCACTCGGCTTCTGGCAGGCGCAAACTAACGCTTTTACCAGTTGGACCAACCGCTACGCGACCATGTTTTTTACCGGCATTCTCGACAGGTTCGGACTGTGGGGGCTGCGCGTGCTTCCCATTCTCCTGATTTTGGGTCTTGCGGCCAGCGTTTACCTGCTGCTCAGGCAGTTCTTCCTTCGATTGAACGCCGGGCAGCCGCGCCTGAACCTGCTTATCTGCTCGCTGGCGCTCACAGTAATAACGCTTTCCGCGCTGCCTAACCTGTACCAGTCCGTGTACTGGCGCGCTGGCAGCCTTGCCTATACCCTGCCTGTCATCGCGCTGAATCTGCTCCTGGCGGGGCTATTGCGCCCGCGAAAAAACAAACCCGCCTGGTACCTACAGGTTCTATTCGCTCTGGGCGCTTTCCTGGCAGCGGGCTTTTCCACCGTAAACGCGGCTGTGCAGTTCACCGCGCTGGGCCTGGCTTTTTGCGCGCTGCTCTGGCGCAAGCGCCTTGGCGCCCATGAGCGCGGGCTTTGGGTTAGCGCGCTGGTCGGCAGCCTGCTTGGATTGCTTGTGCTTGCGCTGCAGCCCGGCGCGCACCTGCGCCTGGCGCAAATGCCGCCGATGCCAGGGCTGGGCCGTCTTATCTATCTCACGCTTCGCCACACCGCTGCGCTGGTCTATCACAGCCTGCTGGATTTCCTGCCCTCCCGGTTGACCGCGCTGCTGCTCGGTTTACTCTTCGGCCTTTCCGTGCGCGAGCCCAGGCTGCCCTCTCCCAAGAAACTTATCCCCCCACTGCTGCTGGCCGCGCTCGCAGCCTTCCTCCTTTTAGCTGCCTTTTGCGCGCCCGGCGCCCTGGCGCAATCTGCCTACCCGGAGGCGCGCTCCCAAAGCGTTGCGGCTTTTCTCATCAGCGCGCTGCTGTTGGGGGCGGGTGCCCTCTCCGGCGCTTGGCTGCGCGCGCTCCTTTCTGAGCAGTCCTCGCGCATGCTGCATATTCTGTTGAACCTTGGCGCGTTGGTCTCGCTGTTTTTCGCGCTCCAACAATTGCCCGCGCACTTTGCTGAATTCCGCCGGCACGCCGCCGCCTGGGACGAACGCGAGGTCCTCATCCTGCAGCAAAAAGAGGCCGGCCTTCGCAACCTGCTCGTCCCGGGAGTGGACAGCCTGGCAGGCTTGATGGAACTCTCCCCCGACCCCAGCCAGTGGGTGAACGGCTGCGTAGCATCGTATTACCAGCTGGATTCCATCCGCAGCACGGAATAGCGCCCCGGCCTGCCAACGCAAGTACCGGGCTTGCACAAATTGGTGGAATTCAACCGACAATCCAATCTACTGGAGATGTCCTGGTTCCATTTCTAAAATCGTAGGGTCTATAAGCCGGTATCGCTTCAGCATTATCATTCTGGCGCTCTTTCTGCTGGCAGCCAGCGCCTGGCAGCCTCCACAGCCCGCAGAGCCCGACGTAAAATCCGCCTTGTGGGAAGCCTTCATCCGCATCCTGCCAGGCAATTCGCTGACCTT
>DAONFX010000098.1:0-4107 GCA_035403825.1 Anaerolineaceae bacterium | reverse complement strand
GCAGCGCGGCAATCACGCATCTGCCGTTATTGTTCAGGTAAGCTTACAAAGGGGATTATCAGACGCCCAGCAGGGCAGACAGCACGAACACGAACAGCGACCCGAGGATAATGCCTAAAGATGTCCAGTGCACATGCCCATATTCGCGCGCGGAAGGGATGAGTTCGTCCAGGGTGATAAACACCATCACACCGCCGGCAAAAGCCAACGCGCCGGGGATGAAATTCGTAAAGTTCACCAGGAACAGACCAGCCAGCAGCGCCCCCACCGGCTCCGCGAAACCGGATAAGAACGCCACGCGCAGCGCGTCCCGCCGGCGCACGCCGCCTTTGCACAGCGGCAGCGCGGTAGCCAGCCCTTCCGGGATGTTGTGCAGCAAGATGGCCAACGCCACGAACAGGCCAAACTGCGGACTGTGCAAGTAGCCCGCGCCCACCGCGATTCCTTCGGGCAGGTTATGCAGCGTGATGCCAATCGCCAACAGGATGCCGGAACTGATCAGCTTTTGGTCCACCGGCTTCTTTTGGGCGCCCTGCGCGCGCAGCCTGGCAAAGCGAAAACGCCTGCGGGGCCGGAAGTCCTCGCAGTCGTTCGCCTCAGCCTCCGTGGCGTGCGCACCGTGGTACTCCACCTCGCCAAAGCGGATATGCGGGGCCAGGTAATCCAGCAGAAACATAAAGGACGCCCCCAAGCCAAAACCAACGGTTGCGGTAATCGGACCGCCCAGATCCCAGGCTTCATTCACCAGTTCCAGGAAGGAGAGGCAGATCATCACGCCGGCGGTGATGCCCATCAGAAATCCGTAAGAGCGTTTGCCGGGTCGACGAATGACTGCGATTAATCCGCCAAGGCCTGTGCCGAGGCTGGCAATCAGGCTGAGCAGAAGCACATTGACGAGAGGGGGCAGTTGTGAAATCATCGCTTATGTTGAGCTTTCTATTTGAGCAGGCCTTGCGCCTGTTTATTGGCCGTAAAATAACTGATTATTTTACACGCGCAGGGCTCGCTGTCAAGCAGTATCAGCTGGAAACGAAGCTGGTTTTGTCTTCGCGGTTGGGGATGAGGCACAGGAAGCGAAAAGGCTCGCTGCCGGTGTTGACATAAGCGTGTGCCGCGCCGGCCGGGATGAACACCACGCTGCCCGGCCCCACCAGGCAGCTTTCCTCTCCGATGACAACTTTCGCGTTTCCGCCAAGCACGTACTGTTCGTGCTCCACCAGGTTGGTATGCAGCGGCATGCTGCCGCCGGGCTGGATGGTAAAGCAGCGCATGGCAAAATTGGGCGCTTCCCCCGCGGAAATCAACACCTGCTTGCTCACGCCGAAAGCATCCGGGACAAGCTCAGCAGGCACTTCTTCAATCCGTTTTACACTCACAGTCTCTCCTTTTCGCACTCAGTGCATCTGTTATCAGGCTCTCTGCAAAAGATTATATCAACCCTGTTCCCGCACGGAAAACTTCGCACAGCCTGCCGGCGCCGGACCCCCGGAAAACGCGAAAATTACATTCTGCAATATAATCAAATTACAACCGAGACAAATGAATGGACGGTGAAAATGTCTGATAATCTCCCTGAGGTCAATGTTCAGCGCCGGCGCAAAGGCGCGAAGCCTACCAGCCAGGCGCAAGCCCCCAAACGGCCTTCCAGCGGCGGCGCTTACTCCGGCGAGGGCTCTGCTTCCTCCGGCGGCAGCAGCGGCATCCCCGGCGGCAATGTCTTACGCACCACCGGCGGAAAAACGGGCTGCGGCTCAATCGGCTTATTCATCATTGCCGCGATTATTTATTTCCTCTTTTTCCGCGGCGACGGCAGCCAGGTCGCCGAGCCCGGCTATGATTACCCCACCGAGGAACCCCAGACGGTCGTTCAGCAGCCGACCGCCCTGCCCGTCACGCGCACCCCGCGCCCGACCAGCGCTTCCGGCGACACCTGGACCGTAATGGTTTACCAGGACGCGGATGACCAGGCTCTGGAGCAGGACATTTTCATCGACATGAACGAGATGGAACGCATCGGCTCCACGGACAACGTGCGCATCATCACGCAGATGGACCGCTTCAGAGGCGGCTACTCAGGAACAGACAACTGGTTTTCAGCCAGGCGTTATCTGGTGTTGTACGACGACGACCTGTACACTATCGGCTCAGATATGTTGATGGACCTGGGCGAAGTGGACATGGCTGACGGTAACAGCCTGGTGGATTTTGTCACCTGGACTGTCCAGAACTATCCGGCGGACCGCTATATGCTGATTATGTCCGACCACGGCATGGGTTGGCCGGGCGGCTGGAGCGACCCCGCGCCTGCCACCCCGGACGGCGGCAGCGCGCCGATTATCAATGCCCTCCAGCAGGACTCCATCTACCTGAACGAGCTTGACCAGGCGCTGGCCCAAATCCAGGCGAACACCGGCATCGAAAAGTTCGATTTGATTGGCATGGATGCCTGCCTGATGAGCCAACTGGAAGTTTACACCGCCCTGCAGCCCTACGCGCATTACGCCGTGGCATCCGAAGAGACGGAGCCCGGCTTGGGTTGGGCGTATTCCGCTTTCATCAGCCTGCTGATTGACAACCCGGGCATCGATACCGCCGACCTGGCGACCAACATCGTCGAAACCTATATCCAGCAGGATGAGCGCGTCACTGACGACCAGGCGCGCAATGACTTTTTGGCGCAGAACTCCAGCTCGGGCGGCTTTTTCTCGAGCTATCGCATGAGCGCCGAACAGCTTGCCAGCCAGCTTGAACAGAACGTGACCCTCACCGCGGTGAACCTGGACAATTTACCCGCGCTGAACCAGGCTTTCAACGGCCTGGTTTACGACATGCAGTCCCTCAACCAGCAGGTGGTCGCCAGCGCGCGCAGCTACGCGCAGTCCTTCACCAGCATCTTTGGCAGCCAGGTGCCTCCTTCGTACATCGACCTGGGGCACTTCATCCAGCTGCTCTACAAAAAGTCCGGCGGAGATGCTGCCATCCGCCAATCCGCGAATGACGTCATCAACGCGCTGAACGCTGTGCTGGTGGCCGAAAAACACGGCCCCAACAAGCCCGGCGCTACCGGTATTGCCATTTACTTCCCGAATTCCCAGCTCTACAGCAACGCAGCCACTGGCATGCGCTCGTATACCATGCTGGCCGACCGCTTCTCAAGGGCTTCCCTCTGGGATGACTTCCTGGTGTTCCACTACAGCAACCGCTCCTTCAAGGAAAGCGCAGCCGAGGCGGTTACGCCCCCCTCCTCAGCCGTCACACGCGCGCCGGGCGGCGGGCAAATCAGCGTCTCGCCCATCCAGGCATCCGCCAGCAGCGTCACGCCCGGCGGCTCCATCAAGCTCAGCGCGGATATCACCGGCACGAACATCGGCTATATCTACCTGTTCACCGGTTTGTACGATGAGGCTTCCAACAGCATCTTCATTGCCGATACCGACTACCTGGAGAGCCCGGAACAGGACTCGCTGAACGGCGTGTACTACCCGGTCTGGCCGGAAGGCGGCGCTTTCCGCATGAACTTCGACTTTGAGCCGCTGCTCTTCTCCATCACCGACGGCAGCCAGTCCGCCCTGGCGATGTTCAACCCGGTTTCTTACGGCGCCAGCGCGGAACAGGCGGTTTATGCGGTGCGCGGAACCTACACATTCGCTGATACCGGCGAGCAGCGCACTGCCGAGCTGTATTTCAAGGACGGACAGCTCTTCCAGGTGTTCGGCTTCAAAGGGGGGGACGCCGCCCAACAGCCTTCGCAGATTACGCCGGCCGCCGGGGATACGTTCACCATCGCCTACCGCTGGTTGAACCTGGACAGCAGCGGCAAGGTGAGCGGCGAGACCGTCACCGAAGGCGATACGCTCACCTTTGGCACGAGCGCATTCTCCTGGGAACAGGTTTACGCCCCCGACGGGCAGTACCTGGTGGGCTTTTTGGTGGCGGACCTGGACGGGGCGATCACGCCAGCCTACACCCAGATTACGGTGCGCTAAACTGACAGATTATTATGGATGTAAAAGAGGCTCCCTGCGGGGAGCCTCTTTTGCGTGAGTTCAGCCTGTAGGTTGGGTGCAGCCTGTAGGTTGGGTGCAGCGCCGCAGGAGCGAAACCCAA
>DAONFX010000097.1:0-6519 GCA_035403825.1 Anaerolineaceae bacterium | reverse complement strand
CCTTGGTTGGCAGCACAATGCCGACTGCCAGTTTTTCACCAGCGGCGGGTTCTTCAGCGGGGGCTTCAGTTTTCGCGCAGGCGCCCAACACCATCGATGCGATGATGAGGATCGAGAAAACAAACATTAACGACTTTTTCATTCTAAGTATTCTCCTTGTAAGATTGTGGTTTGTCGTTGTTTCCTAACAGGTTTAAGCATTTCAGTCTCAGGAACCTCCTTGTTTATCCTTGGGTTTTTGGTTTTTCAGCACAAAACCGATCAGCAGCGTGTTCAGCGGATCGGGCTTATCCAGACACAGGGCATGCCCTGAGCCCGGCACAACCACATATTCTGCGCCCTGGATTTGATCCACGATGATTTGGGCATACTCCCGCCCCTTGATCAGATCGTCCCCCCCCACCACAACCAGCGTGGGGCACTTGATTTTGGGCAGCTCGTTGGTGATATCCAACGCGTAAAAGGCTTTCATTAACTCAACAAAGGACACCTTGTCCAGCGCGCCGTAGTTTTTAATCATCTCTCCAGCGCTGCGGCGGGTCTTGGCCACATACTCCGCGGAAAAGTTCAGGTGCACGGAAGTCCAATAGAGCATTTCGGGGTCATTGTGTTCTGCTGCCAGCTGCCATGGATAGGTCTGCGCCGCCAGCATGGGTTTGATTTCAGAGACCCCGTCAATCACAATCAGAGACCGGGTTTTTTCAGGATATTTGAGCGCAAAAACCATGCTGATTTCTGAGCCGTAAGAAATTCCGCCGATGTGCGCCTGGTCAATCCCCAGACCATCCAGCAGAGCTGCCAGGTCGTCGGCATGCTGTTCCAGCGAGTACGGTCCGGCTGGATGTTCGGAGCGCCACATCCCGCGGCAGTCATAGAGGAGCACGCGCATGTGCGCAGCCAGCGCGCGCGTCTGGTTAAACCAACTGCCGGTGCTCATCATGATACCGTTCGAGAGCACAAGTACTTCCCCGTCTTCGGGGCCGTGCAGTTCGTAATACAGCCGTACCTTATTGGCAAGAATTTCTGGCATTCTTTGTCTCTGTTTTACTGGATCGGTTCAAAAGCAAGGAACTTTTTTGCTTGTCCCTCGGGACCGCGTTCAACGACTGTCATTTTTAACGGCGTACCAATTTTTATTTTAGCAGGGTCTGTCAAATCCATTCCCAGGATTTGGGCGCTGATACGCGGACCCTCGTCAAGCGTGACAATCCCGACCATATATGGGTTTTTGCTGTCATACCCGGCTTTGACCATCTCCGTAGCGGGCACATAAATGACCGTGAAGGCTGCCAACTTACCAGTCCCGATAAACTCGATCCGTTCGGCCTGGGTAGAATGGCAGCGCGAGCAAATGTAGCGCTGGGGGATGCTGATGTGTCCGCAGTTCAGGCAGCGCGAACCGATGAGCACCTCATTTTCAATCGCCTGATAGAAAGTTTTGGTTTCAAGTTTGCAGTCGCTCATCTCAGCTCCTCTTTTCAAAGATATGCACTACTGTGGTCTGACCGGTCCCGCCAACATTATGCGTTAGCGCGTAGCGGAGCTCACCGGGGAGCTGACGCGCACCGGCAGTACCGTGCATCTGCTTCCAGACTTCCACAACCTGCGCAACGCCGGAGGCGCCCACCGGATGACCCTTTGATTTCAGGCCGCCGCTGGTATTGATAGGATGCTCGCCCTGGCGCGAGGTTTTCCCTTCCATGGCTGCTTTCCAGCCTTCCCCGCGCGGGAAAAAGCCGAGATCCTCGCTCGCCATGATTTCCGCGATGGTAAAGCAGTCGTGCACTTCCGCGAAGTCAATATCCGCGGCGCTGATGCCTGCCATCTCGTAGGCTTGCGCGGCAGCTTTGGACGCAGAGGGTACCTCGGAGAGCGAATCCCGTTCCGCCAGAGCGCCGTCGCTGGCCTGACCAATGCCGGCGATAGTAATCGGGTGATCGGTGTATTTTGAGGCGAGCTCTTCGCTGACCAGCAGAACCGCGGCGGCTCCATCTGAGACAGGGGAGCAGTCAAACAAGCGCAGCGGCCAGGCAATCATCGGATTGGCCTTCGGATCGTGCATGAAGTCCATTTCGTTTTCCCAGGTAGGTACGGGCAGGCCTTTTTGTTCAGCCTTGGCCTTTTTGCCTGCCATAACATCTTTAATGGTCTGGTTAAACTGAGCTTTTTCGTTCAGCGCGCCGTTTTCATGGTTCTTGATGCCCACACACAGGAAAGCATCGGGGTCGGCCTGATATTTATCCATATAGGCAGTCGCCATCGCGGCGTAAAAACCAGGGAAAGTGAATCCGGCCGGAATTTCGAACATTGTATCCGCGGCAGAGGCAAGCGCGTCTGTTACCGCAGCGGTCGGCAGGTCAGTCATCTTTTCCAGACCGCCTACCAGCACCACGTCATACTGCCCGGAGGCAATCGCCAGGATGGCCTGGCGCAGCGCCGCGCCGCCGCTCGCACAGGCATCTTCCATGCGCGCGCTGGCAACCGGCGAAATGCCAATCCAGCTGGCGACAATGGGAGCCAGATGCCCTTGTTTCTCGAACTGGTCAGAGCTGAAGTTCCCCAGATAAAAAGCTTCGATATCTTTGGGGGGCAGGCCTTTTTCAACGGAGGAGCGCAGTTCCTGATAGGCTTCCACGAACAGGTCCCGTGAAGATTTATCCGGGAACACCCCGAATTTACTCATGCCAACTCCGGCAACTGCCACTCCGCGTGCTAATTTTTTCCCGGTCATGCTGTGTCCTTTACTTATGCTACTTTTTCGTAGACAACCGCGCCGTTCAGGTCAGCGGGGCGTTCCTGCGCCCCCGCGGCGACCACGTTCAACAATAAACGACTGCCTTCCACTTTATAACGCCCGATGAACAAGCCAAGCAATCCGAAACTGTGCCGGGTCTGATTCATCTCAATCAGTTCGCCTTCGGTCTTATAGGTGCCTGAGGAAGTGATGCTCATCAGCTCGTACGTTGCGCTGAAACTTCCATCGGGCTGGAAAGTGAAGGCAAGCCCGGGATAGGGCTGCCCTTCTATTTGTGCCCATGTGCCAATCAAATCCTGCATACTGTTCTCCTGTTTCGCCGCGCTTAGTGATAGCGTTTGTCGGGCACGATGCCCAGACGGTGCGCTTCTTCGCGAATGGACTCGCGGAAATCCGGATGCGCAATTTTGATGAGGGCTTCCATGCGCTTCCTGACGCTCAGCCCGCGCAGCTCTGCGATGCCGTACTCGGTCACTATAGTGTCCACGTCCTGGCTCGTAACGGTCACGCCGGAACCCGGCGCGAGGGTCGGGACAATGGTGGAAATGGTGCCGTTCTTGGCGGTGGAGCGCAGCGCAATGATGCCGCGCCCGCCTTCGGACAATTGCGCTCCGCGGTGGGTGTCCGCCTGACCGCCTGTGCCGCTGAACTGACGCACGCCCAGGCTCTGGGAGCATACCTGCCCCAGGATATCCACCTGGATGGCGGTATTAACACTGATCATGCGGTAGTTCTGACCGATCACATAGGGGTCGTTGACGTATTTGCCGCGCAGAATTTCAACGTCGGGGTTGTGGTTGATAAAGTCGTACAGCTTCTGGCTGCCCAGCGCGAAGGTGGCGACCATCTTGCCGGCGTGCAGGGTCTTGCGGCGGTTGGTGACAACTCCAGCCTGGAAAAGGTCCACCATTCCGTCCACGAACATTTCCGTGTGCAGACCAAGGTCTTTTCGTGAGCCCAGGAAGGACGCGATTGCGTTGGGGATGCCGCCGATGCCGAGCTGCAAGGTGGCGCCGTCTTCAATCAAATCCGCGATGTGACCGCCGATGAGACGTTCGATTTCGGTGGGTTCCTCATTAATCAGCATTGGCAGCGCTGCGTTGTTTTCCACTGCCAGGTCCACCTGGGAGATGTGTACCAGCGTGTCGCCGTGTGTCCAGGGCATGTTTTCGTTGACTTCCAGGATGACCAGGTCGGCAACTTCCACCATATCCTTCTCGTACACGTTGCCCAGGGAAAGCGAGAGGTAGCCTTCCGGGTTTGGCGGGGTGGCAGTGCCGATGTAAACGTCCACATGGTTTTTGGTGGCGTGCAGTTTATCCACCGCGGCGGAATGCAGGTTGTTGGGCGTGTACGATACGCGCCCTTCGGGGTGCGCCTTACGGTCCGGCGCGCCGTAGAACCAGTTTTCGTTAAAGATGCGGCCTTCCATTTCCGGCTTCAGAAACGCGTCGTACCCACGCATTGGCAGGCAAGTCCAGGTGGTCACGTCTTCCAGGCGCGGCGCTTGTCTGCCCAATTCCTCGAGCAAACCGGGGGGTTCAGCGCCAGCCATAGCCACGCAGACCGTCTGGTGCGATTGAATTCTGGAGACGGCCTCTTCCAGGCTGACTCGTTTAGCGCGATATTCGTCCAGGGCAGCCATAACTCCTCGTAGACTCAGGGCATGATGTAAGCGGTCGCGGCCTGGTTGTAACCCACGCCGGAGCCGACAAAGAGGACCAAATCGCCGGATTTAATCTTGCCCAGTTTGCGGGCGTCGTCGAACGCGATCGGCAGACAAGCGGAACCGGTGTAACCCCATTTGTCCATCACCCAATGCGCTTTTTCAAGCGGCAGGCCGAGATTTTCCATCACCAGTTTGATGCTGTTTACGTTGACCTGAGTGAAAATGACAAAGTCGACGTCCTCAATTTTGAATCCACCGTTCGCCGCGCATTCGCGCGCGCGCGCCGGCCAACCTTCGTGATTGACCGATGCCGGGAAAGGCGTGAGCAGCTTCACCGTGGTGCGTCCGGCTTCCACGCTCTCCACCGTGGCGGGTTCGTAGGTGCCGCCGGAATAGATGCCCCAGTGCTTGTGGTAAGAGCCGTCCGCTTTGATGGAGCAGGACACAAAGCCGGGCTTATCCGAAACGCCAACCACTGCCGCGCCTCCGCCGTCGCCGTAGAAGAAGGAAGTGATGTCGTGTTTCACATCAGCAAGCTTGTGCATCATGTAGGCGCCGATTACCAGGATGTATTTCAGGTTCGGGTTGGTGGCAATCATCCCGGCAGCCTGCGCCAGCGCGGTTGGGAAGGACGCACACGCGCAGCCCACATCCCAGGTGCCGGCATTGACGCAGCCGAGCTTGTACTGCACGACGACCGAAGTGGCCGGGGTGATGTAATCCGGGCTGTCTGTGCCAAGAATCACCAGGTCAACTTGTTCTGGAGTGATGCCGGCGTCTTCGAGCGCCTTTTTTCCGGCTTCGACTGCCAGGTCGGAGGTCGCCCAATCCTCCGGGGCATAGAAACGGGTTTTGATGCCGCTGCTTACTTCAAATTTGCCCACCACTTCGGCGAGTTTGGGGCTGACCGCGCCCATCCACTCCGCGAAGGTGGCGTTCGAGATTTCGTTTTCGGGGATGTAATGCCCTGTGCCAAGAATTGTCGCGTAACGTGCCATTGTTGACTCCTGTCTTTATCACCGATGCTTTAGGGGATGACCCCGCCGTCCACGCTCAGGGCAGCCCCGTGAACGTAGGAGGACTCATCGCTTGCAAGCCACAGGTAAGTGTTGGCGATTTCTTCCGGTGTGCCCAGGCGCCCGAGCGGGGATTTGGCCGCCATGGCTGCCAGCACATTCTCGGGCATCTTCAGGACCATATCGGTGAGGATGAAGCCCGGGCAGACCGCGTTGACGCGGATTTTATACTTGCCCAGCTCTCGGGCCCAGGTCTTGGTCATGCCAATGACGCCGAATTTGGTGGCGGCATAGTTGGTCTGACCGAAATTGCCGTAGAGACCGACCACGGAGGAGGCGTTGACGATGACGCCGCCGCCGCCCTTAATCATGTACGGCGCGACAGCCTGCGTGCAGTTGAAGACGCCTTTCAGGTTGACCGCGATGACCATGTCGAAAGCTTCTTCGCTCATCTGTCCGACGAGTTCGCCATCCTTGAACTTGACGAATTGCGCGTCGCGCGTGATGCCGGCATTGTTGATGAGGACATCGATGCGCCCGTATTTTGCCGCCACGTCGTCAATCCAGGCCTGCACTTCCTGCCGGTTGGTCACGTTCACTTTGTAGAAGCTGGCGGCTTCGCCAAGTTCTTTCACGAACGCGCTGCCGGCTTCTTCGTTGACATCACAGATGACGACTTTCGCGCCTTCCTGAGCGAACTTAAGCGCGGTAGCTTTTCCAATCCCTGCGGCGCCGCCAGTGACAACACAAACTCTATCCTTCAAACGCATGCTGATCTCCTTTAATACGCGGGAATACCCAAATTTAAATCTGTTAATCATTTTTTAACACAAAGGGATTACAGGGCGGTTACAAAGCGGTAACAAAACTGAGTTTTTCTGAGTGAATTCCATCTGTTTGTTGGGATTAAAGGCGCCGCAATGAACCTGATTTCATCGCATGTGAGGCTTGGAACGCAGGGATTGTAAAGATTCCGTCGTTGCGAGCCCCCGCCGCGTGAATCGCGCGAAATGATGACTTACGGTGAGGGGGCGTGGCAATCTGCCTTCAATGTCTTGTCATGGAAACGCGATCTCAGC
>DAONFX010000096.1:0-6676 GCA_035403825.1 Anaerolineaceae bacterium | reverse complement strand
CCCAATCATCCAAAAGTGGCAGCTTGGTCTGCCGTTATTCCTCTTTCCGCAGCGGCTTCACGACCAGCGGCTCGTCATCCAAGGGCAGTTCCGCGGGTTCCGCCGGCGCTTCCTGCATTTCCTCCCCGGCGGCGGCTCTGCGCTCTTTGCGGGAGGGTGACTTGACCTTCAGCGGCGCTTCCACTTCTCCCCTTTCTTCCTCCTCATCGAGCAAGCTGCTTTCCTGGCGCATTAACTCCTCATAGAACGCGACCATGCGGCTGGCGTTGATAAAGGACAGGCGTTCATCCACGGCATGCATGGTCTGGCTTTCGTCCTGGGTCAGGAAGAGCGGCGAGAAGCGCATGGCGTTTTGACACACGGCTGCGTAGTGGCGCGCGTCCGTGGCGCCGGCCATCATAAAGGGCACGACTATCGCGCCGGGGAAAGTAGCGCGCACCAGTTCTGCCAGGCGCTGGTACTGCGGGGAGTCCACGTCCGCCACAGGGGTGGGGTTCCAGGCGTGTTCGTTTTCGAGGGTCTCGCCGTGGGCGGGCAGCACCTCGAGGTTTTCATCCCCCACCAGGTCGTTCACGCGTTCATAGACTTCGCGCAGGGTTTCACCGGGCATGATGCGCAGGTTAAGGAGAGCTTCGGCTTCCGCTGGGAGCACATTTTCGGCGCTGCCAGCTTTGATGATGGTGGGGGCGATTGTGGTGCGGGTGAGCGCGTTGGTGAGCGGCGTTTCTGCCAGCTTGCGCTTTAGCGCGCCGCCAAACAGCCAGGTGTTGGCGTACTGCATGCGCTGGAGGAAGGGCAGGTCTTTGCCCAGGTAGCTGGCGATGAAGCTCATCACGTCCAGGTTCTGGGGGAAAGGGTTGGCTTCCAACACCGCAATGGCCAGGGCAAGCGCCCCGACAGCGGTTTGTTTGGGCGGGGTGGCGGAATGTCCGCCTTTGACTTTGGCTTTGAGTTTGAGCGAGAGATAGCCTTTCTCGCTAATGCCTATTTGACCGATGGGGCTGCTGACGCCCATGGCGCTGCCCTTGGTGACGGCGCTGCCTTCGTCCAACAGGAAAGCCAGCCGCACGCCGCGCTCTTTCAGGAGCTCCGCGATGGCCCGGGCGCCGGTAAGCCCGGAGACTTCCTCATCCGCGCCGAAGGCCAGGTAGATGGTGCGGCGGGGGGAGAAGCCGGATTTGAGCAAGTTGGTGGCGGCTTCGCACAGGCCAATCAGTGTGCCTTTGCAGTCCAGCGTGCCGCGCCCCCACACATACCCGTCGGCAAGCTCCCCGGCGAAAGGCGGGTACGTCCAGCCGGCTTCGGGGGCCTCGTCCGCCGGGACGACATCCTGATGCGCGGCAAAACAAATCGGGTCGAGCGCGGGGTCAGAGCCGCGCCAGGTGTAGAGCAGCGAGCGGTCATTGACCAGTTCGAGGTCCAACTTTTCGTGCATCTGCGGGTAGAGCGTGCGCAGCAGCTCGTGCAGGGCGGTGAAGGGCCGCGGGTCCGTGAGGGTGGGGTCGCTGCGGGAGATCGTGCGGCACTGCACCGCCAGACCGATGCGCCGGGCGACGGCTTCGCCGTCAACGTCCATGAGCGCGAGGGCTTCGGTGGGTTCGCTTTCAAGCGGGAAGCCAAGCGTGCGGATGAGGATGACAGCCAGGATGATGAGCAAGAGTGCGCCGACTGTAAGGCCTGCAATCAGAAGAGGGGTCATACGTACCTCCGGTGTGATTTGTAGTGGTAATGCTTCTGCTTTATTGTACCGGAAAATAGGACGGAGGGAAAATTCGAGCCCGGGAGCACGGGTTTTTGTGGGGATTTTTTTGGGGGGTGGGCGTGGTGAGGAAGGGTTGTGTGAGCCGTGTACAGCTGGAGAAAAGAACAGGCAGGTTGGATGAAGAAACATTCGTCATCCTGATTGCAGTGAAAGATTTCACTTTTAGCAGGGGTAGAAAGGCGCATAGGCAGACAGGCAAAGAGGTAGACAGGCAGACAGTTCGGTTGCCACGTCCCTTATTGTGATTCCCGGCATGCGTGCGTTCTTAGGGTGAGGGCTCGCAACGACGATTCAACAGGCACCTGAGCGCAGCGAAGGCTCTTTTTTTTCGACTGACCAGATGCTTTGCCTGCGGCAAGTGCCCTTGAGGGTATCAGGAGGGTAAGACCCTTGTCCCTCTGAGCGCCAGGGAAGAGTCTTTCTTTTCAATCGCGATTGGCGGTCTGAAAAACGCAAACCGCCCTGCATCCTGCAAGGACAAAAAAGGGGCTGCCAGAGGGCAGCCCCGATGAGCATTGACAAAGCGGGAATCTTACTGTTTCATGGCGATAGGCAAATACATCCCGTATCCAGTGAAGGTGATAGCGTCATCTGAACGATTTTCATCGCCGTAGTATAACCAGCTTTCGTTCACTATGGTCTTATTCAGCTCTAATACCTCGGCCTCAAAAGTGATGACCACTGACTGGATTGATGTACCGTAGATGCTGAAGGCAATATCCTGCTGCAGGATTCCAATAACATCCCAAGACTGCCATTCGGTGCCAAATCCAAATCCATTGCCGGGATTGACGATCTGGGCTGTGTAACCACTGGTCGTGTCTGAAGGCTGCCTTCCATATTGCCCGTAAGAACTGTAGAACATCGTTGGGTAGAAAATAAACCAGTAATGCCCGGCTGGCAGCAGGACGGCCGAATCTAGGTCGAGCTGCACATTGGAGGGCATTCCACTGAATCCACTGGTAATGGTCAGCTGCGAATCCGTGGGTGGAATACTCAGCGCCCAGAAGGGTAGATCGCCGCGCCCGGACGGGTCGCCGGCAGGAACGCCCATGTCATCCTCGTAAATCATGAAAGTCAGTTGCGTGGCATTCAGTAGGGTGCTAAAGCCGTTCCAGCCGTCACCCGGGATGTAGAAACCGTCCACGACCCACGGTGTGCCTGCGACAAAATCATCCGCAAGGAAGGATGAGAAGGATGGTTCATCTGGAAAGTCCTGATCGACAATAGCGTCAGTATTCACCGTGCTGAGCGGCTGATCCCACAGCAGGTCGGACTCGGTTTGAGCAGTTGGCTGCGCAAGAGAAGCTTGGGCACCGGATGTTCCCACCATGCTGAGGGCTCCATCGGCTGTGGCGGTACCGTCCGTTGAGACAGGTTCCCAAAGTACGGTTTTATTTTCCGACGGGTCGTAGAGCCACCTGATTGTGCGGGTGCTTGTTTCGTATTCATATTCGCCCAAATCAGGGCTTACCGTGAGGCTGCAAGGTACGTATTCAATCCCTGCCGGAAGCGTATCCTCGACCAGGGCAGTATCCTCATGGAGTTGAGAGATGGTGAGAGTGTACGTAATCGTTTCGCCGGGCAGCACAACGGGGGCGGCATCCTTGGTAATCTCCGGGACGATGCACTCCTCGCATTCCTCAACCAAGTACCGATGCGTGTAGCCCGAGGGAGAGAACCCGCCCGTTGAACCGCCGGTAATGTAAACCATGTTATCCAAGGTCGCGGCGGACGTGCGGTAAGTCATAGCTCCAGGGAGTGGGCCCTTATCTTCCCAGACGCCGGCGGCGGTATTGTACCTCCAGCTGATGTTGAAGAGCTCGCCTGCTGCGTCGACGCCATTGACCAGCCACAAGTCATTGCCGGTACCGGCGTCGGTCATCGCGTACCCCATGCCCCATAAGCTGGCTGGCAGCGCCGGGATGTCTGCGTTTTCGGCATTCCAGAGGCCTGTCGTGAAATCAAAACATTGGGTCGAGGTGAGACCCGTACTACTGAAGTTCCCGCCTGCGACGCACAGCAGCTTGTGGGTGGTTGTGGGGTTCTCATAGAAAAAGGCGGCGTGAAAATCGCGCGGGGTGTTGAAATTGGGCAAAGGCGTCAGCCAGGCGTTGCCGACCGGGTCGTAGACGTAAACGCTGGTCAGATTCCCGGTGCCGGGGGCGGTCGCGCCGCCCGTCAGGTAACACAGGTGGGCAGCCGGGTCATAAGTCCACGCCGGCGCCCAAATCCCTGTGGAAGCAGGCGGCGTACCGCCAGGCGTTTCAGCTGTCCAACCGTTGGTATCCATGTTGTAGCTCCACAAGCCGGTGAAACCGCCAGTAGTTGAATCGCCATACATGAACACCTTGTTCTCGTGCTGACAGCCGGAACGGGCGTAATTCATCCCGAAGGGCGGCGCGGAGGAAGCAAGGGTTGTCCAGGTGTCCGTGAGCGGGTCGTAGTTGCTGACTTCCATAGAACCATATCCGGTAATCTGCCAAAGCTTGCCTGAGTACGCTGCCAGGACATTGTCCATCTTGGTGGTAGGATTGGTTGCCAGCTGCTGCCATCCTTCACGTGTGGAATTGATCTCTTTGTATATCGTAAAGCTGTCTGTATAGGACCCGGCGATCGCGTCAATGGTGGCAGTGATTTCACCATCCTCCAGGCAGACATGCGGGTTGAGCGAAACATTGAAGCTTTCGGTGCTCTCATCCGGAATTGTCAGGTTCGTTGGACCGCTAAAACCTACCCCGGCATCGGCGTCGTAGGAAAGCGAAACGTTCACTTGCGCGCCTGTAAAGTTGGCCAGGTGCACTTCGTGAATCTGCTCATCGCCGTGGCAGCCCGAAACATGAATTTCGGCAGGATAGAAGAAGAACCCGGTGCCGCCGAAAGGCACATTAGCTGGCGCATTGACGCTTTCATCACAAGGCAATTGGCCGGCGGGCGTGTACCCATCCGAGCTGCAGGGATTATGCGGGGTACCCCCGTAGCCATCCCCATCAAAATACCAGGAGACTGGCGCGGGATCGGCAGCAGTTTCGGGCGTCACCACCACGCAGTAATTGGCGACGCAGTGGTCTGTGGTCGCCTGACTGCGTGTATGGGTGATGTTAACTTCGTATGGTGCGGTGGCAAAGGACCAGCCAAAAGCTCCCCAGCCCGCCCCACTGGTACAGCTTGGGGTCCCGGCGACATAGACATTTGAAACAGTCCAGTTGCTGGGGAATTTCAGCCAGTTATTGTAGACGTACTCCCAATCCGTCGTGAAGGATTCGGAGCGAAAACATAAGGTCTGACTGACGCCCGGAAGGTAGCTTGATTCCCCGCCAGCGGACGGGTCGAAGGCGACATAGCTTCCGGAAAGGGATTGGATTTGTTGGCCGTTGTTTCCGGGGTCCGCGCCAGTACTGACCTCGGTACCGGCGCCAGCCTGCGGGAGAATGGCAGGCGCGGGAGAACGGGCGGAGAGCGCCTGAGCGGAATCCGCCAAAGGCATGAACAAAAGCGCGAGAAGCACAAGAATGGGGACGAATTTTTTCAATTGCACGGTGAGCCTCCAGAGGAACAAGAAATGTTATTCAGTTGCAGGTTAAGAATCAGACAAATGGACGGAACAAAGCGAACAAAACTACCTGATCAACGGGATCAGAACGACCAAAGAGTTTCAGGGCGGATTGGAAGAATTCTTGAAGTTAACCTAACTATACAATTTATTTGAGCGCTGCGCAATAGATATTTTAGAAATAATCCATTTTTGTTGGAAGATTCAGGATAAAAACAGCCTCAGGCCAGCTCTTTTCAGGCGGAATGCTTGACAGCGCGGGTGCTTACGGGTAGAATTTTGCAACTGTTCTAAGGAACGCCGAGCTAGCTCAGTTGGTAGAGCATGCGACTGAAAATCGCAGTGTCCACAGTTCGATTCTGTGGCTCGGCATGAACACCAAAAAAGTGCCCTCGGGGGCACTTTTATTTTTATGCAGATTTCCAGCTATAATATTCCTAACATTGAATGCTTCCAGCGAGGTAATTATGACAAAACGCATCGGGTTATTGACTGCCGGCAGCGACTGCGCGGGGATGAACGCTGCTATCCGCGGCATCGGAAAAGCCGTCAGTACAGAAAAGAACCTGGACCTGATTGGTTTCCGGGACGGCTTTCATGGGCTGGTGGAAGACCGCACGATGGACCTAAGCGGTGGGGTGCTTTCGGGCATCCTGACCCTGGGGGGGACCATCCTTGGCATCAGCCGCAATATCCCCCAGGCTATGCCGGGCGCGAACGGCAGCGCGGACATGACCCAAAACGCGGTGGACACTTACAAGCGCCACAAGCTTGACGCGCTGGTTTGCATAGGCGGGAAGGAAACGATTAAAGCCGGGCTGCACCTGAGCAAGGCCGGCTTGAATATCGTCGTACTGCCCAAGGCAGCGGATAACGACATTCCCGGAACGGATAAAGCCATCGGGTTTGATACCGCCCGCGAAATCGCAACGCAGGCGATTGACCGCCTGCATTCCAGCGCGAACGCCACCCACCGCATCATGATTGTGGAACTCGCGGGGGTCAGCGCCGGATGGCTGACCCTGGGCGCCGGCCTGGCAGCCGGAGCGGACGTCATTCTCATCCCGGAATTTCCATATGATTTTGGTTTGATTAGCGCGGCGATTGGCGCGCGCCAGAAAGCGGGCAGAAACTTCTCGCTGGTGGCTGTGGCGGAAAACGCGCGGTCGCAGGAACTGGTGGAATTTATGGAACGGGCGGCGCGCAAGAAGGCAGGCCAAGAGGCTGCCAGCGACAGCGCGGTGAGCGCGGAAATGGAGCGCATCGGAAAGAGTTACTCGGGCGAAACGATGCTGCTGGCGCGCCGGCTGGAGGACGAAACCGGCCTGCAAAGCCGCATTACCATCCTGGGCGCGCTGGTG
>DAONFX010000095.1:0-7030 GCA_035403825.1 Anaerolineaceae bacterium | reverse complement strand
AAGCCGTTCGGCGTTAATGAGGAAAATAAGCTCTGCTCCATAAGAGCAATCAAGGCCTCGTGGGATGAAGCACACCCTACCGACACAGCAGAAGCCTTCATCGACTTCGCCATGCATCAGAGCGACCGAACTTCGAAGTTGGTGGTTTGGTACGTTGTCCGCCGTCTATCAGAACCCTACATTTGGAAAGAATGGCACGCGGGCAAATGGCGCCGGCATGTTCTGATGCTCGATGAGAATCGTAAATACAGCAGACCAGGCGTGGACGAAGCACAGAGTTTCCTCCTCGGCATATTGGGGACGCATTTGCAGGGTGTCATCACCACCAACTACGATTTGTTGATTGAGTATGCATTGGGCACCAAGGGATTTAATTACGGCGTGAAAGGGGAAGCCCTGGTCGGACGCGGTGCTTATCCGGTGTCCACTTGGTCGAATCCAGTCGATTTGACCGGTCGTGTATCTCTGGCGAAAGTTCATGGCAGTATTTCATGGGACTCAAGCGCTCACTACACGGATGGCCGACGAGGCTTGACTGGAAAGGCCCTGATCCTCCCGCCTGTTCCCGGGAAGAAAACGCCGTCGGAATTCGAAAGACAATGGCAGTTGGCCGCAAGCCTTCTCGTGAAAGCAGAGCGAATAGTGGTGTTTGGATTTGCCTTCAATCCGTACGATGTTGAGATACTCGAACTCTTCAGAAACTACAGCGCAGAAGTCAAGAGCGTTCTGCTTATCGATATTAAGCCTAACGTTGACACCTGCAGGTACATCTGGCCATATGCATCCATCACTACTCTACAGCCACCGCCTGAATCCGAACGCGACATTCGCGAGTGGCTTAGTAAAGTAGCGTGACCTTGACCTCGCCATCTACCACGCGCGTCCAGCGGACTTGACTTTCGGGCTCGCCACTGACTCGCCAGCTGTTAGCAAACCTTAATGAGTCAAAACCTTCAGTTTCGCCACTCCAATTTGAGTTACCAGTACCTTAGGAACCACTGAAGGAAAAATAACGGACTTTAATCACCGGTCTCAGACCACGCGCGAAATTCTGCCGAGAACTATCCGATATCCGGCATCCCCTTTCAGGAGACCTACGGTCAAGCCCTTCGCTCGGTCATGAGACCTTCGCGAACGCCATCCCCGATCGCGCCGGTCTCCAGACCGCCCGCGTCATTTGACCGTCAGGTCTCCAATCCTCTGAATCACCTTTCTGGAGACCTGCGGTCAGGTCCTTGGCTCGGTCATGAGACCTTCGCGAACATCAGTTTCTTATTCTCATGAACAGCCAGAGGACCTCAACGCGTATAATTTAGATCAGAAAACCCTCAATCCCCACACGGAAAAGAGAACGCCATGAGCAGCGAAAACTGGAGCGAGTTATTATTTCAAGCCCTTGAATCCGCGCCAAACCCCGAAAAAGCCCCGGCCATGGAAGCCTACATGAAGCACAATTTCCGTTATCTCGGTCTGCCCTCGCCGAGGTTGATGGAGCTGGCCGGTCCGCACCTCAAAGCCGCCAGCCAACAACCCGGAATTGACTGGGATTTCGTTCAAGCTGCCTGGCAAAAACCCTACCGCGAAGCCCAGTACTGCGCCTGCGCTTATCTCAGCCGCGTCCGCGCGCGATTGACTGCGGAAGACCTGCCGGCCCTGAAGCGCCTGGTGCAGACCAAATCCTGGTGGGACAGCGTGGACACTTTGAGCGGGATTATTGGCAGCCTGGTGCTGCGCTGCCCGGCGTTGAAGCAGGACATACTTGCCTGGAGCCTGGACCAAGATTTATGGACCCGGCGCGCGGCCATCATTCACCAATTAGAGTACAAAAAAGATACGGATACCGCCCTGCTGGAGCAAATCCTCCTGAACAACCTCGGCACGCGCGAATTCTTCATCAACAAAGCCGTCGGCTGGAGCCTGCGCCAGTACAGCCGCACGGACCCAGCGTGGGTGGCGGCCTTTGTCCGCGCGCACGAACCCGAGCTGGCCAACCTGAGCAAAAAGGAAGCGCGGAAATATCTGCCGCCGGAAACTTAATCCCCCCGTCGTTTTTTTCCGACTCCCCACGCCTGTTCAAAGAAGGCGTCCCGACCTGAAGGCAACGCGTATCCCCAAGTGCTTCAGGCTTCTCCCGAAAGCAGCCGCCCGGCTTGCTGCCAGATCGAGTCGAACATTTCGGGTGTCAGCTTGCCGGTTTGGGTGTTTTGGCGGCTGGGGTGGTACGAGCACAGCAGCCAGGGCAGCCCCTCCGGAGCGTAAAAAGCGCCGTGCCCAAACGGGACTTCTTTCCGCCGCACACCCGCGTACATCGGCAGCGCCAATACGCCTTCCAATGCGACTTTCCCGAGTAAAACTATCCCCTTTAATCCGGGCAGGCAGTTCAGTTCAGCCTGCAGCCAGGTTTGACAGGCGCGGATTTCCTCAGGCGCGGGTTTATTACCGGGCGGCGCGCAGTGGCAGACCGCCGTGATATACAGGTCCCGCAGGCGCAAGCCGTCCCCGACCCCTTCAGAGCGGGGGCTGCTGGCAAAACCAGCCCGAAACAGCGCCGGGAACAGGAAGTCCCCGGAAGCGTCGCCCGTGAACATTCTGCCGGTGCGGTTGGAGCCGTGCGCCCCCGGCGCCAGCCCGACCGCGAGCAAACGCGCGCGCGGGTCCCCCAAGCCGGGTACGGGTTTCCCCCAATAGGTCTGCTCCAAAAACGCGCGCCGGCGCTGCGTGGCCACTTGCTCGCGCCAGGAGACCAGGCGGGGGCAGGCCCGGCATTGGATGACCTGCGCGCAAACCCGTTCCAAACAGGCCGGCTGATCCTCTGAAAGCAAATCGCTCATGCGCACGATTATAACCGGCCGAATCGCTAAACAGCTTGCCCTGGCAACTGTTTCGACCTGAAAGGATTATTCAAGATTGCCGGGCAATGGTCATTAGGGTTTCGTTCTTGTTCAGCCCTTGCATGAAAAAACGGCCGCCCCCAGTGGACGGCCGTTCATTCGGCAAATGCGCTGTTTAGCGCGCGAGAGCGGACCAACCCGCGTAGCGGGCGGTATCTTCCAGCTCATTCTCGATGCGCAGCAGCTGGTTGTACTTGGCCACGCGGTCGGAGCGTGCGGGCGCGCCGGTCTTAATCTGACCCATGTTCATGGCGACAGCCAGGTCAGCAATCGTGGAGTCTTCGGTCTCTCCGGAACGGTGCGAACAAACTGCTTTCCAGCCGTGGGTCTGCACCATGCTGACCGCCTGCATAGTTTCGGTCAGGGAGCCAATCTGGTTCAGCTTGACGAGCAGCGCGTTGCAGGCTTTTTCTTCAATCGCACGGGCGACGCGTTCGGGGTTGGTCACCAGCAGGTCGTCCCCCACAATTTGCAGGCGCTGCCCCATCCTGGCGGTAAAGTTCTTCCAACCGTCCCAGTCATCCTGCGCGAAGCCGTCTTCCAGGGAGACAATGGGATACTTTCTCACCCAATCAGCCCAGAATTCCACCATCTGGTCGCTGGTCAGCTTGCGGCCTTCCTTGCGCAGGTTGTAAAGTCTGGTGTCTTCATCATAAAGTTCTGAAGCAGCCGGGTCGAGCGCGATGCAGACATCCTCGCCGGGTTTGTAGCCGGCTTTGGTGATGGCCTCCAAAATCAGCTCAACGGCTTCCTCGTTGGCTTTCAGCTGCGGCGCGAAGCCGCCCTCATCGCCCACCAGGGTGATATAACCCTTGGATTTGAGCACGCCTTTCAGGGACTGGTAGATTTCCGCGCCCCAGCGCAGCCCTTCGGCGAAGGTTTCAGCGCCTAGCGGCATAGCCATGAATTCCTGGACGTCGGTGGACTGCCAGCCGGTATGCGCGCCGCCGTTCAGGATGTTCATCATCGGGACGGGCAGCACATGCGCGTACACCCCTCCCAGATAGCGGTACAACGGCAGCCCGAGCGAGCCGGCTGCGGCTTTGGCGACTGCCAGGCTGGTGCCGAGGATAGCGTTCGCGCCCAAAGCGGATTTGTTCGGCGTGCCGTCCATTTCCAGCAGCAGCTGGTCAATCGCCTTTTGCTCAATCGCGTCCCAACCAATCAGTTCGTCCGCGATTTCATCATTCACGTGGTCGACAGCGTCCAATACGCCTTTGCCGCCGTAGCGGGATTTATCGCCATCGCGCAATTCCAAAGCTTCGTGCACGCCGGTGGAAGCCCCGGAAGGCACAATCGCCCGTCCGAAACTGCCGTCTCCCAGGATTACTTCCACTTCTACTGTCGGGTTGCCGCGGGAGTCCAAAACTTCCATCGCGTTTACATATTCGATCGTTGTGTCCATAGGTCTGATCCTCTCTGGTATCCAAAATGAATTGCCTAAGTATACTCCAATAGTTTGAGAAAATTTTCACGAGTTAGGGAAATGCTCCTCAACGGGCAGCCCACACCGCTGGCATACCGCGGCGATGAACCCGGCGAATAGCGGGTGCGGCGCGGTCGGGCGTGAGAGGAATTCCGGGTGGAACTGGCAGCCAATCATGAACGGATGCCCTGGCAGCTCCGCGATTTCCACCAGCACTCGGTTCGGGGAAAGCCCCGAGAACACCATCCCGTTTTGCTCGAACAAAGCCCGGAAATCATTGTTTACCTCATAGCGATGGCGGTGGCGCTCGTTCACGTGTTCAGCCTGGTACAAGCGGGCAGCCAATGTCCCCGGCTGGATATCGCAGGGGTACAAACCAAGCCGCATCGTGCCGCCGGTCTCTTCCAGATTGGTTTGTTCGGGCATCAGGTCAATCACCGGGTGCGCGCTGAGCTTGTCAAACTCGGAGGAGTTCGCGTCGCTGAATCCCAACACGGAGCGCCCATACTCAATCACCATCACTTGCATCCCCATGCACAAGCCCAGGTAAGGCAGCTTATGCTCGCGGGCATATTTCGCCGCCAGGATTTTCCCTTCCACCCCGCGCGAACCAAAACCGCCCGGCACGAGAATGCCGTCCACGTTCTCCAGGCGCTCCAACCCGATGCCTTTTTCCAGGTCGGTGGCGGAAATCCAATCCATCTCCACATCCACGCCGGCATAGAGCGCAGCGTGCTTGATGGCTTCCCGTACGC
Organism: Anaerolineaceae bacterium; assembly: GCA_035403825.1. Classification (GTDB taxonomy): domain Bacteria; phylum Chloroflexota; class Anaerolineae; order Anaerolineales; family Anaerolineaceae; genus Mesolinea. Next base: position 1,958 of record DAONFX010000095.1, on the reverse strand, counting down.
TCAGGTAAGCGTCGTGCAATTCCACGTATTTCCCGACCAGGCCAATCCTGACCGCGGGCTTTTTTCTTCCCAGCTCAGCCACCATCCAGCGCCACTTGTCCAGGTCAGGCTCTTGCTTGGGTGTCAGGTTCAACCGATTCAGCAGGATTTCCGCGACCCGCATCTCCTCAAGCACGAGCGGAATGCGATAAAGCAAGTCAGCGGTCTCCAGAGGGATGACCGCCTCGACAGGCACATCGCAGAACTGCGCGATCTTGGCGCACAAAGTCCGCTCCACCGGGTAATCGCTGCGCGCAACAATCATATCCGGCAGGATGCCGATGGAACGCAGTTCGCGCACCGAATGTTGGGTCGGTTTGGTCTTGGTTTCTTCCGTCGCCTTCAGGTAGGGCAGCCAGGTCAGGTGCACGAAGGCAGTATTACCTCGCCCCAGGTCGTTGCGCATTTCACGGATGGCCTCCAGAAAGGGCTGACCCTCGATATCCCCGACCGTGCCGCCGACTTCCACAAGCGCGATATCCGCATTGGACGCTTTGCCGACCAGGGCGATGCGCCGTTTGATTTCATTGGTAATATGCGGGATAACCTGAATCGTACCGCCCAGATAGTCCCCGCGCCGCTCCCGGTCCAGAACCTCCTGATAGACCTGTCCGGTGGTAACCGTGCTGTTGCGGGTCAGGCGCAGGTCGCAAAAGCGTTCATAGTGCCCCAGGTCCAGGTCAGTCTCCGCGCCGTCATCCAACACAAAGACCTCTCCGTGCTGATAAGGGCTGAGCGTTCCGGGGTCCACGTTCAGGTAGGGGTCCAGTTTTTGAATGGTAATGTTGAATCCGCGCGCTTTCAACAGCCGTCCGATTGCCGCCGCGGTAACACCCTTGCCAACCGATGAGAGCACACCCCCTGTGAAGAAGATAACTTTGGTGGTCATCCGGCCCCTCCAATCATGCTTTATCGCATTTAAAATTTTCGGGGAGGGTTGTTTTGCGGACCCTCCCCGGTTCATTCAATCTAACTTAGGCTGTGTAATGGCAAGCAGCATGCTAATCCTTATTTTGCTTCCCTTTAAGCGTACGGTCAAAAATATCATCCTGTTCAGAATCCAGATCTTTGGCGCGTTTGACGCGGTTGGATATCTGGGGCTTGCGTTTTTCCGCGCGGTCCATCGCCTGCCGTAACGCGATTTCCATGAAGGTCGGATCCGGAATAACTTCTTCGGCGGGCACTTCGACTTCGACTTCCTGCCTGGCTTTGCCCTTCCTGGCGGGGCGTTTCTGTTCCGTCTCTTCGGGCTCGGGGGCTTCCTGCAGAGCTTTCATGCTCAGTTTGATTTGCTTCTTGCGCTTGTCGACTTCCAGAACCTTCACGTCCACTTCGTCGCCAATCTTGACAACTTCGGAGGGGACGCGCACATAATTGTGCGAAATCTCGCTGACGTGCACCAGACCCGGGCGCTCGGCGCCGAGTTCTACGAAGACGCCAAAACTTTCCAAACGCACGATCTTTCCGTGCAGCACCATGTCGGGTTGAATTTCGCGCCATTCCAGGCCGAGCGGTTCGTGCATGGTCAGTTCGACATGGTCTTTGAGGATACGGCGCACCCAGACGCTGACTGTATCGCCTACCTTGATAACGTCTTCAAGGTTTTTGACGACCGCGTCCGGCTTTGCGGTGTTGATGACCTGAGAAATATGCAGGAAGCCCGGCACCTTTTCACCGATATCAAGGATCGCGCCTTGCAGCGAGGTTTTCATCACCTTTCCTTCGAATTTTTGTTTCGGTTTCAGGCTGGATTGTGTAGAGCTTGCTTGTTCGATGGGACTTTCCATAGTATTTCTCCGGGAGAATTAGTTCACGATTGGCAAGTATACTCTACGAGATAAACCTTTGTCAAATCTCAATTGTGGGTGTAAGAGCAACATGATAATGTCCTAAAGTAGCAAAATAGAAATGTCCTAATT
>DAONFX010000094.1:0-7257 GCA_035403825.1 Anaerolineaceae bacterium | reverse complement strand
GCGCAAATCCGCAAACGACCATAAGAACAGGTACGGGGTGGGAAATCGAACAGGACCATCGGACTTTTGGGACACTCCAAACGTTTTTTTCTTCCCCAGCGGCTGGACCAAGCCAAAATGGAGCCGCGCGCCGCGGGGGAAAGGGTCGAGGTTAGGATATGAAACATTAGAGAAAAGAAAAAATAAGGGGCATATCTGCGAGGAAAACCCGCCCTGATGACTTCATCCACGAATTAGGAGATTCCGATTCAGCCTTGACAGGAGCATGTTTCCATAAAAGAACAAAACAATGACAAGCCCCAGGTGGGATACTGCCACCCGCCTATTCTGCCCATGCCCAAAATTCACGCGCCGGCCTGACTTTTCATTCAGTAGAATCGAGCTTGTGGGGAGATACGTCTGAATACGCTCTCCGACAGCCTGATATGCACATGTTGTCCTGCACCAAAATGCTTCGAACTCCAAAATCACCCCCTTCCAACCGCAAAAATCACGATTTCGAGAAGGAAATCAATCCTATCTCTTCTTTTTCCGGGTAACCAGCAAAGCAGCACCCACAAAGCCTGCCATTGTCGCAATCCCGAGCCAGCGGCTCTTCTGCCCGCCTGTTGGACCTCTCCGAACGGCAGCATTTGGTATTTCCTGTCCGCTGCGCGCCTGCCCGTTCCAATCCAGCGTCACCAGGCGGTCCAAAAAGCCCTGATTCGCGCAGGATTCAAGCGTAATCACATACACGGCACTGCTCTGCTGGCGGGCGGCGCAGAGCTCCCGGGCGAATTCCTGCCAGGTCTTGGGCTCTTCATCCGTGGAAGTGCCCAGGTTCAAGCTTTTGCGTGCATTGACCACGCGTACCGCTCCCTTGCCATCGGCGTCGCCCTCACGAAAAGCGCGCGAGGTTTCGTTTATATTAGGCGGCAGGTGGATACAGCGTTCAGCTTTAGGTACTTCCGGCATCGTTTTCCTGCCCAAGCCCAAATTCTTTATCTGGCTTGGGGCGCCTTGCGGCAGCGAATATACCAGCTCCACCGCAAATCCATCCGCGTGCGCGCGCTCAATTAATGTGGATATGGCAGCCGAAGCCGTGAGCCCATTGGTGCTTTTCTGTGCGGCTCTCTCCTCTCTCTCAGGCACGCCATAGCCGATTGCGGACCAGCGCAGCCCTTTCACCCCAGACCAATGAATCAGGGCCTGATACAGCTCCGCGGCCTGCGCCGAGTCAGCTCTGTCCAGCCAGGTGCCTTGTTCGCCCGGCAGCAGCAGCCAGGCGGAAACCGGAATGCCAAGTTTATTCAGCAGGCGCGCCGCTTGGGCCCTCTCTTCAGAAAAATCGCGCACAACCAGCGCCACGCCCGCCCCCAGGCTCTTCAGGTCGTCCAGCACAAAACGGTCCTCGAACAGCGCACGCAACGCTCTGGGTTCCAGAGCGCAAAGAAACGTCAAATTTGGGAGTGTGTTCAGCGATGTTTGCATCTTAAGAAATTAACCCCGCCCGCTGTCTTCTCGTTGCGCGGGTGAGCCGGGAACTTTATCCCAGCGGCTGTTTGGCAGGCAGGCCTGTTCGCCGGGGGAACTCCGCTGAAGTTCGCGCGACCTTCTCCAGCACCACCAGATAGCGTTCGTCCGCGACGCCCGGCAGCACCACGGGCAGGATTACGCGGATTTTGCCGCCCAGCCGTTGAATCACTTTTTCGCTTTTCAGCGCTTCCAACTGTGCGCTCTCGCCTTTCTGCATAATCACCAGCCCGCCTATACGCACCAGGGGCAGCAGGTACTCCACCAGCGTGGGCATTGCTGCTACCGCCCGGGCAGTCGCCAGGTCGTAACTCTCGCGGTGATTGGGATCCTGCCCGACTTCCTCGGCGCGTTCCGCCAGAACCTGCACCTGGCGCAAGCCAAGCTTCTCCACGATATGCGCGCAAAAGTTGGCTTTCTTCTGGACGGACTCAACCAGGGTCAGCCGCAGCTGCGGCAGGATTAACTTGAGGGGAATCCCGGGGAAACCCGCGCCGGTACCAATGTCAATCAGACTGCGCGGAGACGCGGACGCATCCAGTGCCATCAGGCAGGTCAGCGAATCCAAAAAATGCTTGGTCTCAATCCCTTCTTTATCGCGAATGGCGGTAAGGTTGAAGCGGCTGTTCCACTCCAAAAGCTCATCTTCCAGGAGCTTGAATGCAAGTATTTGCTCGCGGGTGAGTTGGAGGCCCAGGAGCTGGCGCGCGTTTTGGGTGAAGGTTTCCACACTCGGGATTATAACTTAAAGGGGAGCGCTGCAGCGTCTCGCGGCGTGTTCCAACAGGCATATTCAGGCAAAGAGTGAAAACAGACCCGCCCCAAGGTAAGCAAACAACAGCATTTTCGCAATTTTCCCGACCGCGCAGAACAGCAGGAATTTCCAGGCTGGGACTTTTAACGAACCGGCAATAAACCCGGCGATATCAAACAAGGGATTGGGAATAAAGGCCAGCACGAGGATCGTCCACAGCCCGTATTTCCGCATCCACCCGAGCACCTTCTGATAATTGTCCTTGTTTTCGACCAGAAGCTGCCCGCTGACCCCCGCCAGGTATCCTGAAAGCTCGCCAACAGCAGCCCCCAAGCCGGCGGCCAGCGCCACCCAAGCGGGGTGGAAGACCGTGCCCATCGCTGAGGTGAACATGACCCCAGGCAAAGGAAACAGGATGGTTGCATTGGAAAGCACGGAAAAAAGAAAAATGCCCGGGTATCCGAAAGCCTGCAGCTTCTGTACCTGGGTTCTGAAGATGATTATCAGCGCGGTAACCGCGATTAACACAAGCAGCAGCAGCACCCGCCAGAGGACTTGAGTCCGCGTGAAGCCTGTTTTACCCGGCTGACTGGCTTGCGTCATTCAGCAGACCCTGCAGGCGCGCGATAACCATATCCAAGGCAACGGTATTCTTTCCCCCTTCAGGAATAATAACATCCGCAAAACGCTTGGAGGGCTCTACGAAATCGATGTAACTGGGACGAACAGTCGTCAGGTATTGATTCACGACCGATTCTACAGTGCGGCCGCGTTCTTCGATATCGCGCGTGAGCCGGCGGATGAAGCAAATGTCGGAGTCAGTTTCCACGAATACTTTCATGTCAAAAATCTTGCGAAGCTTCGCTTCCCAAAAAATCAGGATGCCCTCCACCATGATGATCTGACACGGTTCTATCATCACGACTTCCGCGGAGCGCGTGTGCTGTTTATAGTCGTAGACCGGCCTTCTGACCGCCTTGCCGGCTTTCAGCGCGACAATATGCCTGATTAACAGGTCTGTTTCCAGCGAGTCGGGGTGGTCGTAATTAATCTTCAGACGTTCTGCGTAGCTGAGCTCGGCCTGGTCGCGGTAGTAAGCGTCATGCGGTAAAAAGGCGATTTTATCGCGTCCGATCGCGTCCAGGATTGAGAAGGCAAGCGTTGTTTTCCCGGAGCCGGACGCGCCGGCTATGCCTATCACCAGAGGAGATCTGCCAGTGTCCATAAATTAATTATATCCTCGATTCGGGTATAATTTCATCACCAACTGCATAGAGGAAACATGACAGCTCACCTGATCGATGGTAAACAAATCGCCGCAGAGATACGTGGGGATGTGAAACTTAAAGTGGACGAGCGCATCCAGCGCGGACTGCCCATACCAGGCCTGGCAACGGTGTTGGCAGGGGAAAACCCCGCTTCGCAGGTCTATGTGCGCAACAAACAAAAGAGCTGCGCTGAAGTCGGCATCCGCTCCTTCGGGCACACGCTGCCCGCTGATGCCAGCCAGGAAGAGGTCGAAGCGCTGGTTCACAAGCTGAACGCTGACCCCGAAGTGAACGGCATCTTGGTGCAGCTGCCCCTGCCCGCCCACCTGAACGAAGAACGCGTTCTCAGCGCGATTGACCTGAGCAAAGACGTAGACGGTTTCCACCCACTCAATATCGGCAGGCTGGCGCAAAAAGGACGCGAACCCTTGTTTATTCCCTGCACCCCCTCGGGCGTGATGGTGCTGCTCGAGAAAGCAGGCGCGCGGCTGTCCGGAGCGAACGCGGTCGTGCTTGGGCGTTCCAATATCGTCGGCATGCCTGTGGCGCTCCTGCTTGTGCGGGCCGACGCTACGGTAACCATCTGCCACTCCAAGACGCGCGACCTGCCCACGCTCGTCCGCCAGGCGGATGTGCTTGTCGCGGCAATTGGCAGGCCTGAGATGGTACGCGGGGACTGGCTTAAACCCGGCGCGATTGTGATTGATGTAGGCATCAACCGGGTGGAAGATGCCTCCGCGCCCAAAGGCTCGCGCTTGGTCGGCGACGTGGCTTTCGAAGAAGCTTTGGATGTCGCCTCGGCAATCACTCCGGTTCCCGGCGGCGTAGGGCCCATGACCATCGCCATGCTCCTACAGAACACACTGCGCGCCCGCGAACTGGCGGACGGCGCCGCTTAACCCGCCTTTGCCAAAGGAGAAGAGGATGCCGACGCTGCTGGTTAAAAATGCCGCTCTCATCGTAACGATGGACGCGCAGGAGCACGAACTGCAGGATGCGGCTGTCTTCTGCCGGGACGGGTTCATCGAACAAATCGGCGCGGCTGCTGACCTGCCTTCCGAGGCAGATGAGGTGCTGGACCTGGCCGGGCATATCGTCCTGCCTGGGCTGGTCAATACCCACCATCACTTTTACCAGACGCTCACGCGCGCGTTACCAGCTGCGCAGGATGCCAACCTGTTCAACTGGCTCAAAACGCTTTACCCGATTTGGGCGCGCATGGACCCCGACGCGGTCTTTCTCAGTACGCAAACCGCGCTGGCGGAGCTGGCGCTTTCCGGCTGCACCACTACTTCGGACCACCTGTACCTCTTCCCCAACGGTTCGCGCCTCGATGATGAAATTGACGCCGCTGCCGAAATCGGCCTGCGCTTGCACGCTTCGCGCGGCTCGATGAGCCTGGGTGAATCCAAAGGTGGGCTGCCGCCCGATTCAGTCGTCGACAGCGAAGATGCCATCCTGCGGGACAGCCAGCGCCTGATTGAGCGCTACCACGACCCAAAGCCGGGCTCCCGGCTGCAAATCGTGCTGGCGCCCTGCTCCCCATTCAGCGTCACGGGCGAACTGATGCGTGAATCAGCCAGGCTGGCCCGGGAGTACGGCGTACATCTGCACACGCACCTGGCTGAGACCGAAGACGAAGACGACTTTTGCCTGCAAAAGTTCGGGTATAAACCGGTCGCGTATATGCAGACCGTGGACTGGATTGGCAGCGATGTCTGGTTTGCCCACAGTGTGCACGTGAACGCCGCCGAAATCGACCTCTACGCCCGGCACGGATGCGGCGTGGCGCACTGTCCGAGCTCCAACATGCGCCTGGCTTCGGGTATCGCTCCGGTGATGCAGATGCTTGCCCGCGGGGTCAAGCTCGGTTTGGGCGTGGACGGCTCGGCCAGCAATGACAGTTCGCACATGCTGGCGGAAGCGCGCCAGGCGATGCTGCTTTCGCGTCTGAACAGCGGCGTGCACGGCGCCAGCCGCTCCGCGCCGGACGCGCCGCCCCTGATGACCGCCCGTCAGGCGCTCTCCATTGCCACGCGCGGCGGCGCTGCCGTACTGGGGCGGCAGGATATCGGTTCGCTGGAGCCAGGTAAATGCGCGGACTTCTTCGCGATCAATCTTAACCGGCTGGAGTACACCGGCGCCTGGCAGGACCCGCTGGCGGCGGTCGTTTTCTGCTCGCCGGTCCAAGCGGATTGGACAGTAGTCGGCGGGCGCCCGGTCGTGAAAGAGGGCCGGCTGCTCAGCCTCGACCTGCCGCGCCATATTGAAAAGCACAACGCAGCTTCCAGGAAGATGATCCTGGGCTGACACATATTCATATTATTCAAAGGATCCCTATGGAGAAAAAAGGTTTGGCAGTTGTTGCGGTCGGTGGAAACGCCCTGATTAAGGATAAAAGCCATCAGACGGTTCCGGATCAGTATCAAGCCGCCGCGGATACCATGGTCCACATCGCGACCATGATCGAAGAGGGTTGGGATGTGGTCGTCACCCACGGAAACGGACCGCAGGTCGGTTTTATCTTGCGCCGTTCGGAAATCGCCGCGCATGAGTTGCACGAGGTCCCGCTGGACTACTGCGGCGCGGATACGCAAGGCGCGATCGGGTACATGTTCCAGCAAGCTCTTTACAACGAATTCCTCAAGCGCGGCATTCGCAAGAGCGCCGCGACGGTCGTGACCCAGACCGTCGTGGACAGCGAAGACCCGGCCTTCAAAAACCCGACCAAACCCATCGGTTCCTTCCTGGATGAAGCCCAGGCAAAAGTTAAGATGGAAAAAGACGGATGGACAATGGTGGAAGACGCCGGCCGCGGCTGGCGCCGCGTGGTTCCCTCTCCCATCCCGCAGGTCATTGTAGAAGCCGACGCGATTCGCAGCCTGATTGATCAGGGCTTCGTGGTCATCGCGGTTGGCGGCGGGGGCATCCCGGTCATACGCACGCCCGAAGGCAAACTTGTCGGCGTGGAAGCCGTGATCGACAAAGACTTCGGTTCCGCCATTCTAGCCTGCATGATTAAGGCGGATTTATTCCTGATTAGCACGGCGGTAGAAAAAGTCGCCATCAATTTCAACAAACCCGACCAGAAATGGCTGGACCGCATCACTGCCGCTGAAGCGCGCCAATATCTCAAGGAAGGTCACTTTGCCAAAGGCAGCATGCTGCCCAAAATCGAAGCAATCCTCAAGTACCTGGATTGCGGCGGGAAAGCTGCCCTGATAACAGATCCCGAACACATCAAAGACGCGCTGGACGGCAAAACCGGCACCTGGATTTTGCCCTGAGGTCTGGCACCTTTAGGGGAAGAGAGCCGAGAGTTTTTCATGAGGATTTCGCATTACACCTGTTCTGTTTGCGGGGCTGAGTTTTCGGAGACGGAAACCCAGTACGTCTGCCCGCGCGACGGCGGCAACCTGACCGTCCACCTGGGCTTCGAAACCGCAGCCGTGAGACCCAACCCCAACGACATTCTGGAAAGCCGGGAGGCGTCCATCTGGCGCTACCTCCCGCTGCTGCCGGTCGAGGACCCGGGCTATCACAACACGCCGCTGCGCCAGGTTGGTTGGACCCCGGTGTATCGCCCCCAAACGCTGCAGCAGGAACTGGGATTACACCGATTGTGGATTAAAGACGAGAGCCGCAACCCCAGCGCCTCCCTTAAGGACCGCGCCAGCGCCCTGGTGACAGCCCGCATGAAGATGACCAACCAGGAAGTTGTCG
>DAONFX010000093.1:0-7317 GCA_035403825.1 Anaerolineaceae bacterium | reverse complement strand
GCTTGATTATCTGAAACCCTCTGATTAGAGGAGATGAATTTTTTAGTATATATCCAACCATTGAAAAGTTGAGCTGTTTCGATTCTGATCCATCCGACCTATCGGTACAATACCGCGCGCGGTCTGAGACCGGCGTGATCAGGCCCCCGCCCCTCCGAGAAAGACGAAGTTTTGTGAGTCGCGCCTAACTTTTTCTGCCTGGTCCAATCCCCTGCGCATCTTCGCCTAACCTGGTTTCCAAGCGGTAATCCACACGCGCCCGTCGCTTTCGGCCAGCGGGCGCAGGCTCAGCGGGTCGCCCAGGACGTAGCCAGGCTGCAGCCCAGCCTGTTCCAGCATGAGCAGAATGTCATCCAGGTGATAGCCGCGTTCGCGGTGGATTTCCTCGTAGCGCGCCCAGAGTTCGCCTTCGCGCTCGAACATGATAAAGCGCACGTCCGCGATGTCCAACTCATAATCATACGCGGTGCCCATCAACTCCAGGTAGTCCTCGTTTTCCTGGTTCAGGTTGTACGGGAAGCGCTGCCAGGAGACCGCCAGTCCGTAGATGGTGTTCATGTCGAAGATAAAATAGCCGCCCGGGTTCAGGTGCGCGCTGGCGGCTTGGAAGGTGCGCGCAAGTTCCTCGGCTTTCAACAGGTAATTGAGGCTGTCGAAGAAGCAGGTAACGCAGTCAAAACGCTCGGCGAGCTTGAACCGGCTCATGTCCGCTTGTACCCAGGTGACCGCGGAGCTTTGTTCCCGCGCGATTTCCAGCATCTGCGCGGAGAGGTCCAGGCCGGTGACGCGCAGGCCCTTCGCAGCCATGCGCGCAGCGAAGATACCGCTGCCGCAGGCTAAATCCAATAGCGAGGCGGGTTGAAAGGAAAGCGCTTCCTGGAAATGGGGGAATACCGTTTCGCTTACCCAACGGGCGAATTGGGTGTAGTGACCTTCGTGGTAGTGCCGGGCAAAGCGTTGGTACGGCTGTGTCATCTGGTTCCTTTGGGGTTTGGGAATAGGAAAATTATAACATCAGGGTTGGTCGGGGCGAAGGGCTGGCTCTGCCGCGCGAATGCGCCGGACAGGCTTGGCGCTGATTTTCAATGCAAGTCCATCACAAAGTCAGGTAATGGTATATTAAATGAAAAATTCCGCAGGGAAAGGACCGCAATATGGCATATCCCGTCGCCAATCCGAAAGTCATTCAGCGCGCCAGACAGGTTCTGGCACTCAAACCGCTCTTTTTGGATACCGAAACCACCGGTACTGGTCCGGGAGATGTGATTATTGAAGTAGGGATTGTGGACCTTGATGGAAACGCCTTGTATGACAAACTGGTCAACCCGGGTATGCCCATCCCACCGGAATCCAGCGCGGTAAACGAAATAACGGATGAGATGGTCGCGAACGCGGACCCCTGGCCGGCAGTTTGGGCGGAAATTGAGCCGATCCTGCGCATGAGGGCAATTGGGATTTATAATGCGGATTTTGACATGCGGCTCATCCGCCAATCCAACGCTGCGCACGGCATCCGTACAGGCCTCGCGGACGCGCAGGCATTTTGCGTGATGAAGCTTTTTGCGGCGTATTATGGAGAATGGAATCCGCGTTACAACGGGTTCAAGTCCCAGAAGCTTGAGTTCGCGGGGCGGGTCTGTCAGTTGGACCTGGCGAACACGCACCACGCGATTGACGACGCCCGCCTGACGGCAGCGCTGCTGCGGTATATCGCTTCGCGCGGGTGAGCGGGCCTCATTGCGATGCCTGTAGGTCGGGTGGAACGGCAGCGCAACCCGACAAGCTTTGGCCAGCGGGTTTGTAGAGCCGCCGTTTGGTTTCGCTACCGCGCCTCTGCACCCAGCTTATACGGCTTGTCATCCTGAGCGCGAGCGATAGATTTGGCTTTTCAAAAGATAGATCCTTTACCTCGTTCAGAATGATAACTGTTTTTCGTCAGCTTAAGCGTGCAGGTCTGCCTGTGGATGTTGGGTTACGCTCCTGCGTCGCTGCACCCAACCTACAAACTTAGCGCTCCTCGTCATCGCGGGCGTGCAAGGCGAGCTTCGTCATTTTGTCATCGCGATACCCTAGAGGGTACAGGTCTTGCGAAGTGATCTCCCTGCCGTAATTCCAAAGTCATCATGATACCCTGAAGCGCGCAGGCCGCAGCGAAGGATCTTGCTGTTCGCTTTCATGCAGATCGCCGCGCCCCCTTCTTTCATTTCTGACGCGCCATTACTCCCAGCAGCGGGGGCTCGCGATGACGAGAACAGGCAGATCGCCGCGCCCCCTTCTTTCATTTCTGACGCGCCATTACTCCCAGCAGCAGGGGCTCGCGAGGACAAAATAAAGGCTGCGAATCAGGCAGCGTTTTCGAGCCCAGACAGGAAACGCGCCGCGGCTTTTCTGCTGCGCAGAATAACCACCGGCTGGTCCAGGCTCGCGAAGCGCTCGAGGTAAGCTGCGCGGTGGCTTCGATTGAAGTTCCAGATCCAGCGCAGGAACTCCCAATCCACTTTCTCCGGGCAGCCTGGCGTGAGATCCGGTCTGGTGCGGCCGCGAAAGCTGAAGTATCGGGCTAGTACCCCTGCCAGGCAGACCATACGGGGCATGTCCATAAAAACCACAGCCTGGCTGCGGCTCAGGCGCAGTTCGAGCGTGCGTGTGTAATTTCCGTCAATGATCCAGGTCTCCCTGTTTATTTCCTCTCGCAAGCGTTCATCAAACAGCTCCGGGCTCACGGACTGCCAACCCGGCAGCCAAAAAATGCGGTCAAGATGCACGATCGGCAGCTTGAGCCTGAGGCTGAGTTCCTGCGCCAGTGTGCTTTTGCCGCTTCCGCCGTTGCCAAGCACCAGCACCCGCTGGGGATGAACTGCGATGAAAGCCTCCCAACTGGCCAGGCGCATGCTCTCGCTGCCCTTCATATCAGAGGTAAAGCCGGTTGTTTTCACCTCCGGATTTTACCATTGAGCACGGCAGGGATTAGCGCGGCCCCGAATAATTTTCGGCTGCTTGGGATGGAAATTGCCCGCAAATGGTCATTTCCTCCAATTGCCCTTGCGCTGAAAACCGAAACGCGTATAATATGCTTATGTGTTCATATAAGCATATTAGGAAGGCGTAAAACATGGAACCAAACTCGAATCCTCTCCTTTCTGAACGCGATGCCGCTCGCATGGCGCTGACCTTTAAGGGTCTGGCCGACCCGACCCGCCTGAAAATCCTTTCCGTCCTGCTGGGCGGGGAAATCCGCGTCTCGGACCTGGCGGAGCGCATCCAAACCAGCCAGACCGCGGTCTCGCATCAACTGCGCGTCCTGCGCGATCTGCGCTTTGTCTCCAGCCGCCGCGAGGGGACACAAATCTTCTACCGCATCGACGACGAACACATCGAAGACCTGTTCAATAAAGCTTTTGCCCACGGCAAACATCTTTCAGACCAGCAAGGGGAGCCTCGATGAAATCCATTGTCATTCCTCTGCAAGGCCTGGACTGTGTTGACTGCGCCCGGGGTATCGAAGCCAGCCTGAAGCGGCTGCCGGGCGTGCAGGACGCGCGCCTGGACTTCACGCGCGCGGAGCTGACGGTGGAAGGCGATGCCGATCCCGAGCTCCTGCGCGAGAGCATTCGCCAGCTTGGCTACACCCCGCTCGCGGCACACGCGAAAGGACCCGCGAACCTGAGCTTCGCCGGTTTCTGGAAGACCCTCAGCACCAACCGCACCTTGCGCGCCACCTTGCCCGGGCTGGCCCTGTTGGCCGGCTCGCTCTACCTGCCGCGCCTTGGCGTGAACGGCACCTGGCGCGTCGTCATCCAACTCGCTGCGCTGCTTGCGGCAGGCTTTCCCATTTTTCTCAGCGGGCTGCGCAGCTTGTTTCTCGACCGCACGCTGACGATTAACTTTCTGCTGACATTGGCTGTTCTCGGCGCGGTGCTCATCAACGAAACTCCGGAAGCTTTTATTATCCTGATCCTGTTTCATTTATCCGAGGCGATGGAAAGCTACACCAACGACCACGCCCGCGCTGTGCTGACGGAATTCGCAGACCTGGCGCCTAAAACGGCAGTGCGCCTGGCTGAATCCGGGGAGGAGATTGTTCCTATCGAAGACCTGGCGCTGGACGATGTCATCATTGTCCGCGCTGGCGAACGCTTCCCGATGGACGGGGTAATCGTCGAAGGAAACAGCGAGATTAATCAGGCGCCAATCACCGGTGAGAGCCGGCTGATCCCCAAAGGGACGGGCGACCCGGTTATTTCCGGCACTATCAACGGGCAGGGGGTATTGAAAGTGCGCGTGAGCGCCCTGGCGCGGGATACTACCGTGCAACGCATCGTGAACCTTGTGCTGGACGCGCGCGCGGTGAAGGCCCGGCAGGAAAAATTCATCGACCGATTCGCGTCCATTTATACCCCTGTCGTCGTCGCGGTGGCTGTGCTGACCGCGCTGCTGCCAACCCTCCTTTTCGGGCAGCCGCTGTGGAACAGCGCCGGCGGATACGGCTGGCTGCACCGCGCGCTCTCGCTGCTGATGATCGGCTGCCCCTGCGCGCTGGTGGTCAGCACGCCGGTTACCATCATCAGCGGGCTCACCCGCGCCGCGCGTGCCGGCGTGGTATTTAAGGGTGGCGTTTACCTCGAGAGCCTCGGCCAGTCGAAACTGGCAGCTTTTGACAAGACTGGCACGCTGACCTTGGGCAAACCCGTCATCCGGACCGTGAAAGCGGTCGATTGCGAAGGTACGGAGCAGTGTGAGCCTTGCACGGACCTCCTGGCGTTAGCCAGTTCGCTGGAGTATTACAGCACGCATCCCCTGGGGCAGGCGGTGATGAGCGCGGCAAACGCGCGCAGCCTGCAAACCCGCTATGGACCCGCAGAAAAGCTTGAATCGCTGAACGGCAGAGGGCAGCAGGGCTATGTGAACGGAAAACTGGCTACGGTGGGCAGCCTGCCCTTGTTCGACGCGGAACATGAGGTGCCGGCTGAATTACGGCAGGAAACGCTTTCAGCTGAGACCCAGGGGCAAACCACCATGCTGGTCTGCGATGGCGAACGCGTGCGCGGTTTTTTGGGCGCGCAGGACAGCCTGCGCCCGGAAGCTGAAGCGGTCATCGCGGCGCTCAGGCAGCGCGGACTGCGCACCGTCATGCTGACCGGGGATAACGCTGAGACAGCGGAACAGGCAGCCGGCTTGCTTGGTTTGGATGAAACGCATGCGGGGCTGTTGCCCGATGAAAAATATAAACTGCTGGGCGAACTCAAACAGAAATACGGCCAGGTTTTGATGGTGGGGGACGGCAGCAACGACAGCCCGGCTCTGGCCAGCGCGGATATCGGCATTGGGATGGGGGGCGCCGGCAACGCCCAGGTGCTCGAGACGGCGGATGTGGTCTTGATGCAGGATGAGCTCAGCCAGCTGCCCTTCGCCTTTGACCTCTCGCGCTATGTCAACCGCCTCATTCGGCAGAACATCACTATCAGCCTGGGCGTAAAGGCTTCGGTGGCGGTTTTGGCGCTGTTGGGATTGACGCCGCTGTGGGTGGCGGTGCTGGCGGATATCGGCATTACCCTGCTAGTGACCCTGAATGGGATGCGCGCGATGCGCTTTCAGCCGGCTTAGCTCAGGTTTTCCGGCGCTACTGCAGGGAGAAAATCAGCTCCCAGGCGGCGCTGCTGGTTTGGGTGGTCTTGCTGTTGGTTCCCACGAAGACAATCCAGGTTCTACCCGGTTTGAGCGCGAGGGGGGCACCGCCGGTGCTGAATAAATTGATCGGGCTGAAGGGGTCAATGGAAGACCAGGTTCCGTGGATGAGTTTACCGTCGCGCAGCAGCAGTGCGCGCTGGTTGGGGTCGCCCTCGCGAAAGTCCACGTCGTACATCGTCGGATTGTATTCGATATAATTGGCAAACAGTACCAGCACATTCTCAAAGGCGATGCGGCTGCCGTCCGTACGGTCGGTGGATTGCGTAATATCGATTGAACCGTTCCCGGCAAAATCCTGATAGAGCACATACTGGTCGGTACTGCTGTCGAAGCGCCATTCCATTACGGAAAAATCCGCGTATTGCAGGCTGAAGGTTTCAGCGTCCGCATCCCAGTGCGAGAGGCGCGGGTCAAAGGTGAAGCCGGGCCGTTCTGCCGCCAGTTTTAATTCTTCTTCTTCGCCAGCCGTCTCGCGCAAAGCAGCGGTGTCTACGAATGTATTTTCGCCGGTGGTATCTGTATAGGTGCAAATAGCAGGGCAGGGAGCGAAACCGCGCGCGAAAGCGCGCTCCGGAAGTACCTCAGCGAAAATCTTTTCCACGGTGCTGTCCGCGCTGGCATAGGCGACGATGCCCTGGTAGTGTTCCGCCAGGCGCGCGTCTACCATGCGGGCAGGCGCGAGAGGACCCACGCGCTCGCAATCCCTGCCGTGAAAGACCGCTGTAAGGTGGTTCATCTGAAAGCCGATGTAATACTCAAACACCAAATCCGCCTGGTTAAGCCCGGCTGCCGGGCGCAAGGTCTGCGGCCAATTGGCGATTTTTACCAGCACCGGCCTTTCCTCCAACAGGGATTTTTCCTGCGCGGGCAGACCAGTGAGCGGATTGATGCCGGCTGCCGCCAGATCCGCGGGGGGCAAGGTGGGGGTATAGGTGGCGTAAGCCCAGGGCGTGGGCGATGGGATGGGTGTGGGCGTCGCGGCGGCAGCTGCCTGGGTCTGGCGCTGGGCTGGGCCGGGGGTGGGGCTGACCTGGCGCAAGGCGGCGGGGGTGAGAGGCGGCGGTGCGTCTTGCGGCGAACAAGCGGACAGACCGAGGCAGAGCACCAGGAATAGGAATATGCCTGGCAAAAATCCGGGGGCGGCGCGTGCATTCATGCCTGGATTTTAACATGTTCAGCGTGCTTGTGTTCAGGGATGACAAGAAGCCTGGCGAAGCCGCAGGGATTCATTTGCCCGGAGCTGCATTTCTTGTCCAACGCATGCCAATATTGACGAATGACGAATGCAATTCCTTGTTTGTCGGTTCAAAAGGGCTGAAAAAAAGGAAAAGCCTGCTCGAGGACACTCCACACGAGACTTTTACCCGTTGTTAACCTGGAATTGAAGGCTCCTTAAACCCCCTATGTTAAGCTTAGACAAACTTGAAAGATAAAGAAGAGAAAAGAGGAATATGCGTAAGTTTTTGGTTGTTATCGTTTTACTCACGGCTACGGTTCTGAGCGCGTGCGGCGGCACCAGCGCATCTGGTTCCCTCAGCCTCGCCGGCTCCACCACCGTGCAGCCCCTGGCTGAAAAGCTGGCTGAGAGCTTTATGAGCACGAACCCGGATGTCCAGATTGATGTTCAGG
>DAONFX010000092.1:0-7462 GCA_035403825.1 Anaerolineaceae bacterium | reverse complement strand
CCGGATGTCCAGATCGATGTTCAGGGCGGCGGTTCCAGCGTCGGCGTTAAAGCTGCCGGAGAGGGCACGTCGGATATTGGTATGGCTTCCCGCGCGATTAAGCAAGAAGAACTGACCCAGTTCCCCAACCTGCAGGTGCATGTCATCGCCCGGGACGGTATCGCGGTGGTCGTTCATCCGGATAATCCGGTCAGCGACCTGAGCCTCGATCAAATCCGCGACATTTTTAGCGGCAAAATCGTGAACTGGAGCGAAGTTGGCGGCGCGGACGCGGCGATTACTGTGGCTGCACGTGAAGAAGGCTCCGGAACCCGCGACGCTTTCATGGAAATGGTGATGGGCAAGGATGCTCTGATTGTGGACAGCGCAATCCTGCAGTCTTCCAACGGCGCCATCCGCACCGTAGTTTCAACCACACCCAACGTCATTGCTTTCCTCTCCTTCGGTTACCTGGATGAGAGCACGAAAGCCGTGAGCATTGGCGGCGCTGCCGCGACCGAAGAAAATGCCGCCAGCGGCGTTTATCCGGTGGTTCGCCCCCTGAACCTGCTCACCAACGGCGCCCCCGAAGGCCTCGTCAAAGCCTTCCTGGATTTTGTCCTCAGCCCCGAAGGCCAGAAGATGGTGCGTGAAGAAGGTTACATCCCTGTAAAGTAAATTCCTGACAGGTCAAGATTCTACCTGGCGTCCTCGAAGCCTTGGGGACGCCAGGTTTCTGATAAAATAAAACGCTGGAGAAGAAATGCAGACAAAACTTCGGGTTGACCGCGCCGTCAGGACGATCCTGCTCATTTCTGCATCGTTTTCCATCCTCATTGTCGTTTCCATCTTTGTGTTCATTTTCCGCTCCAGCCTCCCGGCTTTCAGGGAGATTGGGCTGCAGGGTTTATTGGGGGAGCTGACCTGGCGCCCTACCAACGGCAGCTTTGGCATCCTGGCGATGGTTGTTGGCTCGGTGATGGTCACGCTGATGGCGCTGGTCATCGGTGTACCGCTCGCGATTGCCGCGGCCGTCTTCCTGGCGGAAATTGCCCCGCGCGGAGTGCAGGCAGTGGTTCGCCCGGCTGTACAGCTCCTGGCTGGCATTCCCTCGGTAGTCTATGGTTTGTTTGGGATGGTTGTGCTGGTGCCGCTGATCCGCAGGATCCCGGTGGCTGGCAATTCCGGTTATGGGCTGCTCTCCGCCGCGATTGTTCTGGCGGTGATGATCCTGCCCACCATCACCAGCATCTCCGAAGATGCCATCCGGGCTGTCCCGCGTTCGTACAAAGAAGCCTCGCTCGCCTTGGGAGCTACCCACCTACAGACCATCTTTCAGGTGCTTTTGCCCGCTGGTAAGTCCGGCATCGTCGCGGCGTTGATCCTTGGGATTGGCAGAGCCCTGGGCGAGACGATGGCAATGATTATGGTGATTGGCAATTCTGTCATCCTGCCCTCGCCGCTGGACGACAACCCCCTGACGATCTTCCTCAGCCAGGCCCGCACGCTCACCGGCAATATAGCCGTGGAAATCAACTACGCCTCCGGGCTACATGCCAGCGCCCTGTTTGCAACTGGCGTTGTGCTGTTTGTGCTGATTATGGTTGTGAATATATCCGCTCACGCGATTTTGAATCGCAGCAATTCAGCGGCCTGAGGATGCGAATACGATGAACGCGCCGGAAATGACTTCGACCAGGCCGACAGAATTGCCTTCCAGCAGAACGTCCGCGAACCTGCGCAAGCGTCAGGCAGCCCAGAAGTTCGGTTTCGGGCTTTTGTGGCTGGCCAGCCTGGTGGTTATTCTCATTCTGCTGGTCGTGGTTGGGTATGTGTTTCTCACCGGCTTCAAATCCCTGAGTTGGGAATTCCTCACCACGGCGCCAAAAGGCGGGCTCTCCGGTGAAGGCGGCATTTCCACCACGATTCTCACCACGATTTATCTGGTTGGTCTGATTCTGGTAATTGCCGCGCCGCTCGGCATCGGGGCGGCCATCTTCCTGATTGAGTATCAGGAGCAGACCAAGACTGGCGGTAAATTCCTCCGGGGGCTTTTACAGGCAGCCAACTTTGGCGTGGAAACGCTGGCAGGCATCCCCTCTATCATTTTTGGCTTATTCGGTTACGCGCTGTTTGTCTCCACGCTTAAGTTTGGATTTTCGCTGCTTTCCGCGGGGCTGGCCGGCGCTTGCCTGGTGCTGCCAACCATCATCCGCACGACGCAGGAAGCTTTGCTGACCGTCCCGGTGAGTTTACGCGAGGGCAGCCTGGCCCTGGGCGCCACGCGCTGGCAAACCATCAGCAAGGTTGTTCTGCCGGCTGCCATTCCGGGCATCATCACCGGCATCATGCTGAGCGTCGGGCGCATCATCAGTGAGACGGCGGTCTTTTACGTCACGCTGGGCGGCAGCTACCGCCTGCCGAATTCACTGCTTTCCGGCGGGCGCACGCTCTCGCTGCATTTATACTACCTGGCGATGGATACCAACGCTTTTGAAAAAGCCATGGGAACCGGCGCGGTTCTGATCGTCTCCATCATCCTCATCAATCTGGTCATCGACTTAATTTCCAGAAAACTTAGCGCCGGAGTGCGTCAGAATCAATGAACGCGATTAAACTTGAAACCAATGCTTACAGTCTGTTCTATGGGAAATTTCGGGCGTTGGAGGATATCAGCCTGAAAATCCCTGAAAAACAGGTCACAGCCATCATTGGACCTTCCGGCTGCGGTAAGAGCACATTTCTGCGCACTTTCAACCGCATGAACGACCTGATTCCCGGCGTCCGCACCGAAGGTCAGGCGCTCTTGGACGGGGAAGATATTTTTTCCATGGATGTGGTCGCGCTCAGACAGCGGGTTGGCATGGTTTTCCAGAAGCCGAACCCCTTTCCAAAATCGATTTATGACAACGTGGCCTATGGGCCGCGTGTCAACGGCATCCGCGACAAAAAAGCTCTGGACGAAATCGTGGAAACCAGCCTGCGTGGAGCCGCGCTATGGGATGAAGTGAAAGACAACCTGGGCAAGTCCGGGCTCGCGCTTTCAGGTGGGCAGCAGCAGCGTTTGTGCATCGCGCGGGCGCTGGCGGTGAGACCCAGTG
This sequence comes from Anaerolineaceae bacterium, assembly GCA_035403825.1. GTDB lineage: Bacteria > Chloroflexota > Anaerolineae > Anaerolineales > Anaerolineaceae > Mesolinea. The sequence goes on along the minus strand of DAONFX010000092.1, from coordinate 4,382 downwards.
TCATTCTGATGGACGAGCCGGCCGCTTCGTTGGACCCCATCGCCACGCAGCGCATCGAGGAATTAATCCGCCAACTGGTGGAAGAGTACACCATCGTGATTGTGACGCACAACATGCAGCAGGCCGGGCGCGTTTCGGATTACACTGCATTCTTCTTCACGGATGAGAGCCGCACGGGCAAGCTGGTGGAATTTAACCTGACCCGCAAAATTTTTACCAACCCGCAGGACAAACGCACCGAGGATTACATCACCGGCAGGTTCGGGTAAGTAATTTCGCGCCTGGCTGAACCCAGGCACAACAGGGCGGACCGGACTGCCTGAATAGCCTTCCATCCTGCCGGGATTTACATCCGTGGGATTGGCTGTGTTTTTCCCCCACTTTTTATATCGGCGGCATTAAGATGCCGGGTTTCCGCTTTGGACGGCAAACTCTGACTGGCCATTTTTGTCCAGCCCGCACCAGGCCAGGCTCTTTTTCCACAGGGTCTCCTGGAAGCGCAGTGAGAGCGCCTGCGGATTGGCGCGCGCTATCCGGTCGATAGAGATATATTCCCCGGTGACTTTGGCCAATTCCGGGTTAAGACAGCAGTTCACGATGGTTTGCGCGCCTTCTTCGCGCGTGGTCTGGAAGCGCAGCCACATCACGCGGGTCACGTTGGTTCCGGGGATGATGCCCGGATGCAGCGCATTGCAGGTCACGCCGCTCCCCTCCAACCGGCGGGCAAGCGCTAAAGTGAAGGTGGTCAGAAGCAATTTTGTGCGCGCGTAGACAATCCAACCAACGAACCCTGGAATACTCTCAATCTGCAGGGGGCTGACCACCACAAGGTGGTGCGCGATGGAGCTCAGGTTGACGATGCGCGCCGGCGCGCTGCGCTTGAGCAGAGGCAATAAGAGGTTGGTCAGGAGGAAGGGGGCGAGATAATTCACTGCGAAGGTGAGTTCAAAGCCATCCGCGCTTTTCAGCCTGCGCAGGGGCAAAACGCCAGCGTTATTCACCAGGACGTCCAGGTGTTCATAGCGCGCGTTGAGCGTTTCCGCCATTGCCCGCACCTGCGCCAGCGACGAAAAATCCGCCAGAATGGTGTCAATGCGCGCGTCCGGGAACTCTGCCCGGATAACGTCCACCACGGATTGCAGTTTAGCTTCGTTACGCCCATGCAATATCAGGCGCGCGCCGCGGGCGGCCAGCTGTCGGGCGGCTTCCTTGCCCAGCCCATCAGACGCGCCGGTGATTAAAATCGTGGCGTTGGTAATCTCTTCACGCATCAACGATCACTCCTGTTTGAAGTCAATTCCCCAATTATAGACAGGGCGGCTTTCCCGCGCAAGCACAAAGCTGGGAATTCGGTTGCCAGCCGCCAGTAAATACCAGGAGCTCGCCTGGTAGCGTCCCCGAGCTTGTTCCGCTTGTAGAGGCCTGCGACAATAAGCGCTTAATCTAAAAAAACGGGCGCTGTCGCGCGCGTGCGGTATAATCCGGGAAACAAAAACACCGAGGCACGTATGTCAATCCTGAATCGTTCCCGACTGAAAGAACTTCCCGCTAATCTGTGGGTCGCATCCGCGACCAGCTTCCTGACCGATATTTCCAGCGAGATGGTCATCAATATCCTGCCGCTGTTTTTATCGGCCGTGCTGGGGGTGAAAACCAACATCATTGGCATCATCGAAGGCGTTGCGGAAGCAACCTCGAGCATCCTGAAGGTGTTCTCTGGCTGGCTCTCGGACAAATTGCGCACGCGCAAGTGGCTGGCTGTGGCGGGTTACGGGATTTCCGCGCTTGCCAAACCATTCTTCTACATCGCGAACAGTTGGGGCGCCGTGGCGGGGGTGCGCTGGGCAGACCGGGTGGGCAAAGGCATTCGCACGGCCCCGCGCGATGCACTGGTGGCGGATAACGTGAAACCCGAGCAGCGGGGGCTGGCTTTTGGGCTGCACCGCGCGGCCGATACTGCCGGCGCTTTGCTCGGCATCCTGATAGCGGCATTCATCGTCTGGAAGCTGCAGGCAGGCAGCTCGGCTCTTTCGGAGCATACCTTCAGGACTGTGGTACTCATCAGCCTCATCCCGGCTTTTCTGGCGGTCCTTGTCTTGGCGCTCGGCACGAAAGAGGTGAAAGTTGGGGAAGAAGTCCGGAAGGTGCGCATTTCCTTCAAAGGACTCGGCCGCAATTTTATTACTTTTATGGTCATCGTGGGGATATTTGACCTGGGCAATTCCTCGGATGCCTTCCTGGTGCTGCGGGCGCAGGAACGCGGCATGAGCGCTCTGAACATCCTCATTATGCTGGCTGCTTTCAACCTTATCTACACGCTGATTTCGACGCCGGCGGGTGCGCTCTCCGACAAGCTGGGCAGGCGCAAGCTCATCATCGGCGGCTGGATTGTCTACGCCCTGATTTACCTCGGTTTCGCTCTGGCGCGTTCGGCTGTGCACGTCGGGCTGCTGTATGCTGTATACGGGCTGTATTACGGCATGGCTTACGGCACAGCCAAAGCCATGGTTGCGGATTTGGTGCCGGCGGATCTGCGCGGGACTGCATTCGGGACTTACAATGCAATCCTCGGGATTCTGGATTTTCCCGCGTCGGTCATCGCCGGTCTGCTGTGGAGCGGGGTAGGCGGCTGGAAAGGCTTTGGACCCTCGGCTCCGTTTTACTTCGGGGCAGGGATGGCGCTGCTGGCGGTAGTATTGTTTATGCTCTGGACGCCCACACTCGTTGAAAATGGGAGATTGCTAGGAAAGGTATAATCCTTTCACTATAGATAGCTATTTGAAACACAACAATAAAATCGTATTTCCATCAAATCTGGCAAAACGAGGTGACAATATGATAGATGAATCAAAAATGGCTTTACAGTTTTCGGTGGTTATCCCAGTTTATAATAAAGAGAAATACATAAAGAGGGCGATTAACTCAGTATTATCGCAAACCCACCAGAAATTTGAGATTATCATTATTGATGATGGTTCTACAGATGACAGTATAGATATCGCAAGAGAAGTTCAGGACAGTCGAATTAAGATAATCCAGCAAGAAAATCTGGGGGTCTCCGCTGCAAGAAATCGAGGTATTAAAGAAGCAAATCACGATTGGGTAGCTTTTTTGGATGCAGATGACGAATGGCTTCCTAGATTTCTGGAGGAAATCAATAATCTAATTCTAGATTTTCCTGCATGTCAGGTTGCAGGAACTGGTTTTTTCTTAGTGAATAAGAATGGCGAGATCCAAGTAAACAAGATTAGTTGCCCTATCACTCCAGGTTGGACTGGTTATCTCAAGAATTTTGCCGCCTCGATGACGAAAGGTGGCCCGTTAAGTTCATCATCTTTCGCAGCAACCAAACAGGCGCTTCTACAGGCAGGCTTATATCCTGAAGGTGTGACTTTATCTGAGGACCTCTCTTTGTATTTAATGCTTGCTATAGATTATCAGATTGCCTATTCGTACGCCCCTCTTGCGATTTACCATTTAGAAGCAGAGAATCGAACCTGGAAAGGTCTTGATACAACAGAGTTACACGTTATTAGATTGGGGAAAGAGATTCTGCAAATGACGGATGTCAATCAAGAGTTTAAAGATAATTTGTTTGAGTTTCTTGTGGGTCTAGAACTACGAAGGGCAAAGATATTACTTTATCGTGGAGCGAAAGACAAAGTGCTTGAAATTCTACATTTTAGCTCACGAACAAGTATTTTTTCGACAAAGGTTTCAAAACTTACCAAATGGGTGAAATTTCCGACTTTTTTATATGTAATTTTGTTCAAGTTCAAAAATTCTTTACAACAGATAATAAGGATTCTTGAAAGACTCGAGGTCTGATTCTTATTCTCAATCAGGCCGCACCTTCCATGAAAAGCATGTTTGGTCGACAGTAATTCTACTGACAATGCAGTTGATTTTACAAAAAACACATGGAATGGAGACACCGAAGTATAGGTCGTTATAGAAAAAGGTTAGGGTACGGGGTATGCAGATTATCGTGGGATTGAAGATGCTAGGAATGCTAAAAATAAAAAAGTAGATCAGAATAACTGGATTTTCGAAGATTAGTCGCAGAAAAAAGCCACTGATTTGAATCGAATTCCAAAACAATTGTTATCGGCGTAAAAGAGGCACCAGTTTTGAGTCGAGAACCCCCATAGTCTTCGATTTACCAACAGGTTTTCGATCAATTCTCAACGAAATTCCTTTGGGGGGCCTACAAAAAAGAAATCATTTCTAAAAAACATCTAGTTTTATGCTCTGTAATGATGCGTCTTATGGATTAGTTTCTTATGTTTTCTATCCTAACTTGAGTTTCAAGACGAGTACTTAATAACAGTCTAGTGAAGACATCGAGCTAGATACATCGCTCCGAATAAAGGGGTGGGAAA
>DAONFX010000091.1:0-7591 GCA_035403825.1 Anaerolineaceae bacterium | reverse complement strand
ATTTTCTTGACGTTTTCCAGCCGGAATGTTAACCTTAGCGCATGTCGATTATCTCCCTCACCACGGATTTTGGTAATCTGAACGGCTTTGTGGGCACCCTCAAAGGGGTTATCTGGAGCATCGCCCCAGGCGCTCAGATCGCGGATATCACCCACGATATTCCCCCTCAGGATGTGCGCCAGGGTGCCATCGCGCTGTGGCGTGCCGCGCCTTTTTTCCCGCCCGGCTCCGTGCACATCGCAGTGGTAGACCCCGGCGTGGGCACACAGCGCCGGCCGATTGGCGCACGCTTTGGAAATCAGTTCTTCATCGCGCCGGATAACGGCTTGCTGACGCCGATGCTGGAGGAAGCCGAAGCCGCCGGTGAATCCGTCCAGGTTGTTTGCCTCGATCAGCCCCGCTTTTGGCTGCCGAACGTAAGCCGCACTTTCCACGGGCGCGACGTTTTCGCGCCGTGCGGGGCGCACCTGGCAAACGGTGTAGCCTTATCCGAACTGGGCACGCCCGTGACCGATATTATGCGCAAACCCCTGCCCGCGGCCGAACAAACAGAAAATGGCTTCCGTGCGCATATCCTGCTGGCGGATGTGTTCGGCAACCTTACCACCGACCTGCCCGCGAGCCGGGTGAGAAACCACGCACATGTCACCTTTTCCATCCGCGGCCGAACGATTGAGGGGCTGGCGCTCTCCTACGGCCACAAACAGCCCGGCGACCTGGTGGCCCTGGAGGACAGCGAAGGCTACATCGAAATCGCGGTTGTGAACGGCAGCGCGAAAAATGCTCTTTCCACGCAAATTGATGACATCGTTGAGGTCAGCCTGAATGACTGAACCGGAGGTTTTGCCGCTCATCATCCGGGACCTGTCCTTCCGTTACAATACGCGCAGCATCCCGGCGATCAAAAATATCAACCTGGAGTTGCGCCCCGGGGAAGTGCTGCTTCTGGCTGGTTCCAGCGGATGCGGCAAGACCACCCTGTTGCGCTGCATCAACGGACTTATCCCCGAAGCCTACCACGGTGAAATGACGGGCGAACTCCTGCTCTACGGCGAGAGCCTGCGCGGGAAAAACCTTGCGGATATCTCCCAAAACGTCGGAACGCTGCTGCAGGACCCGGAAAGGCAAATCCTCGGCACTTACGTGCTCAATGAGGTCTGCTTCGGGTTGGAGTGCCTGGGCCTGGAACGCCAGGAAATGATCCGGCGCGGGGAAGACGCACTGCGGCGGCTGAACATTCTGCATCTGCGCGACAAAGAGACCTTTGGGACCTCCGGCGGGGAAAAGCAAAAAGTAGCGCTGGCCGGCGTATTGGCCATGCAGCCGAAAATCCTGCTGCTCGATGAACCACTCGCCAGCCTGGACCCGGCTTCCGCGCGCGAAGCGCTGCTGGCCTTCCGGCAGCTGGCAGACGATGGTCTGGCAGTCATGATTGTGGAACACCGCGTGGAAGATGTGCTCGCGATTCACCCCGAGCGCGTTGTGTATATGGAAGACGGTGAGATTACCTATCAAGGTGGACCCGCCGGCCTCAGCCAGGTGGTCGATTACCACAAGATTAAACTGCCTGCAGCGGACATCCTTGCCAGGGCTAAAGACGCGCCCGAAACAGAATTTGTGCCGGCCGTTCCCCCGCTGGATTATTCCCATCCCTTGATTCAGTTCAAAGAGGTAGGCTTCCGCTACCACGAAGACCTGCCTGAGGTGCTGCATGGGGTAAACCTGAATATCCATACCGGGGAAGTCATTGCCATCCTCGGGCACAACGGCTCGGGCAAAACCACACTCGTCAAACACGCCCTGGGTTTGCTCAAGCCTACGCGCGGAAGTGTGCTGCTGGAAGGCATCGAGTCCAAATCCACAACCGTGGCAAAAGCCGCCCGAACGGTGGGGTATGTATTCCAAAGCCCGACGCAGATGCTTTTTGCCGCGACAGTACGGGACGAGCTGGCCTTTGGACCTAAAAATCTGGGCTTTTCGAAAGAGATAATCCAGAAGAATGTGGATTGGGCTGTTCAATCTGTGCACCTTGAAGAAGAATTGGGCACTCCGCCGCTGGCGCTATCGTTCGGGCAGCAAAAGCGGGTCAGCATTGCCTCCGTGCTATCCATGCGCTCGCGCATTCTAATGATGGATGAACCTACCGCCGGGCAGGATTACTGGAACTATCAATCCTTTATGGATACAATCCTGCAAATGCCCGGCTTCGATTCCATCCTCTTCATCACGCACGACCTTGACCTGGCCCTGACCTATGCCAACCGCATCCTTGTGCTCTTTGACGGCCGGATTGTCGCGGACGGCACGCCGCAGGAAGTCCTGAAGGATAGTGAGCAGCTGCTCCAGTGGCGGCTGCTGCCTACCAGTCTGCTCGAGTTGAACCTCCGGATGTTCCCGCGGACGGGTAAATTCCAGCGTGCGGAAGCGCTTGCGCGCTATATCGGGTAATGCTCTTTTGCCATACGGAACAAAGAGAACAATCTGATCGGCAGAGTGGGGCAAGACCCACCGCGCTGCTCAGGTTGACATTTCTGGTCATTCTGAACGAAGTGAAGGATCGATTAGAGTTTCGGTAAATTGCAAAGGCATCATCCGGTTCCAAATCGGCGGGCAAGACCCTTCGCTCATGACCTGTACCCACCAGGGCATCAGGCTGCCAGGATGCAGACCTTGCTGATTCCCTTATAAGAAGTGAACAGAGCAAGGGCTCAAACCAAAATGAAGGTTCTTGCTCGCATGGAATCGGGTAAAATGGTTCTGTCATATTCATTTATCCATGCCCAAGGAGGTTTTGTATGCAGGAAAAGAAGTCTCTGTGGAAATTCGGTACGAAGCAAGTTGTTTATGCCGCCATCGGCGCGGCACTGTATGCCGTACTGGCGTACGTCACCAATATAATCCAGCTCCCTGGCGCTGGAAATGTCTCCATCAGACCCGCGGTTGTTATCCCGATGTTTTTTGGCATCGCGTTCGGTCCGATTGTGGGTTTCATCGCCGGCTTCGTCGGCAATATCCTGGCGGACCTGCTCTCTGGCTACGGCTTCTGGTTCTGGTGGGATCTTGGCAACGGTCTGCTCGGTCTGGTTCCGGGGCTTATCTACCCCCTCATCCAGGACTACAAAGCCGGCAAATCCATCCTGCTGGCGGAACTGTTCGTGGTGCTCGGCGCCGCGGCTGGCATGGGCGTGGCATCCTTATCCGAATTGTGGGTTTCCGGGGCGGATATGAAGACGGTCATTTTCGCCAACTTCATTCCGGCCTTCATCCCTGATGTGCTCAACGGCCTGGTACTGGTTCCCTTGTTGATGATCGCATACGCTGCCATTACCCAACGCAGCGGGCGCAGTTAATCTGATTCCCAGGGCAGGCGGCTGCGGCTGCTTGCCCCCTTTTTTAACTCGTCATGCTTGTAAGCTGGCATTATAAATACCGCGGCAGCCCGATGGATCACATCGACCCCCGGGCGCGCTGGATATTCTCCTTCGCCGTTCTGGTGGCCGCCACCTCAACCTGGAACAGCGCCATATTGGCGATTCTGTTTCTCATTGCCATCATCTGGTACAGCCTGGGGAGAACCACCTGGAAAGAAACCCACCGCGGTTGGACGCTGGTTTTAATCATGCTTTTTACCATGATTGTCGTCAATACTATCATCACCGGCGGTGGGGCGGGCGGGGTGGTGCCCGAAGGTGGAAAGCTGGTCTGGTCGGAGGGTCTGCGCCTGTTCGGAAAGCTGCTGAAACCAGGCCTGACCGTGGAACGGATCTGGTTTGCCATCTGCCAGTTGATGCGCATTGGCAGCATCTCCATGTTTTTTATCCTGATTCCCTACACGATGGACTCGCGCTCCTACGGCGCCACCTTCAGCAAGCTGGGCTTGCCAGACAAGCTGGCTTACACAATCGAACTCGCCATCCGCTTCATCCCCAGCCTGGCGCGCAGTTTCTCGATCACTCTGGATGCCCAGCGCGCCCGCGCCTTCGAACTGGACGATGTGAAAGGCGGCATCATCCAGAAAATCGGCCGAATCGCGCCGCTTATTATTCCGGTGACGATGAACGCCATCCTTTCCAGCGAGGATATCGCTAACGCCATGGATTTGCGCGGCTTCGGGCAGCGCAAACGCACCTGGCTGTTCGAGCTCAAATACCATTGGTGGGATTACGCGGTGATCGGGTTCGGGCTTTTGCTGACCGCGACCTGCCTGATTCTGGCACACGTCTATAAGCTTGGAGCTTTCACGGTTCCAGCGTTCTTCTATCAACTATTCCAATAGATTACCTGCCAGCTGGCACAACAGGAAAGCAGCCTTCTGTCCATCGCCCCTGTGAAGAAGTCAGCTCTGCTTTCAGGCGATGAATTTTCACCCAAAGCGCCGGCGCACTTCAGGCATCATCCGGCAGCGCAGACAAGGCTTCCCGCTCGAAATCCCGCAAAATTTCCCGCAAATATGCGCGCGCGGATAGCGCCTTGTCGCGCACAAGCGGATTTAAGTCCATGGCAAATGCCAGCGCGCGGGTTTGGTCTACCGCATCAGGCTCGTTCATGGTGGCGTTGGCTGCCCGCCTGCCTGGAATGGCGCGATCGTAACGTTTGCCGCTCTCGACCTGGGTTTTGAAGACCGCAAGCAGCTGTGTTTGCAGCCTTGGGTGTTCGGAGCAGTCAAACGCGACCCGAAAACGTTTGGGCAGCCATTCCAATCCGCGCCAGACCTCGCAGCCGAAGACCTGCTCCGGCAGCATTTCAGCGGGCAGGCCGCGCAGCGCCTGGATGACGCGCCAGGCAGCCGCGGCATGCGTGGGGTGCGCGTCCAGCAGACTGTGGGTATACACCACCCGGGGCCGCGCAGCCTGCAGCACCTGTCCAAGGCTTTCAATCACCGCGTTCCCCGAACGCAAGTCACGGCTGACAAAATTCATAAAGACCAGGGCGCCGTACCTGCCAATGCGCGCGGCTTCTTTTTGCTCTTCTTTGCGCAGGGCCGCCAGCTCCGGGTCGCTCAAGGCTGCAAACTTCCCCGCGCGCGGCGCGGACCTGCCGTCGGTGAGCACAACGCCGGCAAAGACATTATCCCCTCCGGAGAAACCCTTGAGGATACCGTCAATCGCCATGATTTCCAGATCGTCCGGGTGAGCGCCTATACCCAGGTGCGTGACCGCAGCCAGCGCTTGTACCGGCATTGTACTGGAGGCTGTCTGCTCCGCGCCAGGGAGGTAAATCTCGAATTCCGGGGTGTCCATAGGCCTTCTTTTGGGCAGCATGTTTCTGGTTTACAGCCAGGCAGAGCAACAGATGCCCAGGGAATCCGCGCCCAGCTTTTTGACCGGCAGCTGCGAGGGTCTACAAGCCCAGGTCCGCGGCGGAAAGTCTGCCCCAGTCCACAGCGCCGTCTGAATAGGCGTCGATGCTGAAGGGCAGCAGGGTTCGCGTTTCGGAGACCCGGTCGTAGAAATAAACAGTGCGCACGCCGCCAACTTCCCGGGTGTAGAGGATGCGGCTGCTGTCTGGCGACCAGGCCAGGAATTCTGCGCCGCCGCTTTCCACCAGGAGCTGCTCGGCTCCATTCGGACTGATGAGGATGACCATATGCTCCGTAGCGCTCATTTCCACCGGGTCAATCTCGACCAGGGTGAAAGCAATCATGCTCCCATCCGGAGACCATTCCTGGCGTACCGGCGCGGTATCGGCGCGCGAGTAAATCGGGTTGGGGCTGCTCAGGTCGCTGCCTGCCACGTAGAGCGCGCTCTCCTGATAGCCGTACATTTGCCACTGCCCAAGCACCAAGCGCGTACTGTCCGCTGAGAAATCCAGCCCGCCGATGGGGAAGCTAAGGGGTGAGTCAATCTGGCTGAGGGTGGGCAAGTGCCAGAGATTCTCATTGCCGCATTCAGAATAGCAGCCGCAGCTGTTGGCGACCAGCCATTGCCCGTCATTGGAAATGGTACTGACGAACTTCAGACCCCCGCCGATGTTGCCGAGATTGGTAGCGCTGCTCAGATTGGACTGGTCGTAGCGCATAACGTCAAAATTCAGCAGGTTTTGGTCTTCCAGGTTTTCGATCGGCGGGCAGGTCATATCCCCGAGCGCAGTGAAAAACTGGCGGCCGACGCCGTTCCACTTGATAAACTTGCCGTAGGTCGTCATATCTGCGGACCCACCGCTGGTGAAATCGGTCATAAAGCTGCTTTCCCCTTTGGTGTAAGCCAGCACAGCCCCATCCGGTGAGATTTCTGTATGGTCGTACGCGCTGCCGTAATCCCCCGGAATCCCGTCGAAGGTGAGCTGCTCCAGTGTTCCGGCATCCACCAAATAGCGCCAAAGGTTGGCCTCGTAGCGGAAAACAATCTGTCCGTTGGGGGGCGCAGACGCTTCGGTTGACGTGGGGATAGGAGTTGGTTCCAGCGTCGCGGTTTCAGTCGGCGGTATTTCTTCAGTCGGGAGGCTGAGCGGCAGCGTCGGTTCTTCGGTCGGGAGCGGTCGAGGGGTGGGAGTGGGGCCGCAAGCCTGCAGCACAAGCAGACAGGCGGCAGTCAGAAGGACTAACAAGAGAAAGCGGCTGCGCATCATGGTCTCCTTTGCAAAGTACATGCGTGGACGCGGTAAGCTTGGTGTGACCTATATTTGAAGGAATGCCAGAGCTTCTTACGGTTTGATTATATCAGGCTGTACGAGCTGGTAATAATCTGAGCGGGGATTTCTTTTTCTTTCGTGGGATTCCGCTTTCGTATTAGCAGCATCCAAATCAAGAAAAAGGCCGCTGTCGGCAGCGACCCTGCTGTTCCGTTGGAAACAGCTTGCAAGACATCGCTTTTTTCATCCCATGGAGGAGAGATGGAATACAACCCGGACCAGGCTAAAGGCGCTGTCTGGAGTATCAAGGCTGCCAGCGCCAGCGGTTTGGCCGGAATACGTTGGACCGCGTTGACGAGATTAGCGAAAGTCTTATGGCGGGCATTGAAATCGGAGCGGAGCTGCGCGAAACTATCAAAGAGCTTAATGAAACGATTGCCAACGGGGTCAAGCTGAACTTCGAAGCGCTCAAGAGCGTCATGACGAATTTCCGCGCGGGCAATGCTGCCTGTGGGTTGACCTGGAACCCTGTTCTGGAAAGCAGCGGCTTACGGCCGAATTTGAAGTTATCGCCCTGCCGGGGCTTGAGAACCAGGAAGAGCGCTGGAATGTGCAGCCGATGCGTTGCGACCGGGCGTTGGAAGGAAAAACCATTGTCTGCATCGGGCTGTTCCGCAGCATTCCCGGCGGCACCCCCTTCAGAACCGACATTACTTCCGAAGGGGAAAATAATGTGGAATAGGCGGAACTGCCAGCCTCGCGGGTAAAGGCTTTCGAGAGGCTTACCCGAAAAATCCCTTCGAGCCATACTGCTTCCCTATGGGCCTGGACCAAAGCTTTGAGCCGGAGGACGGCGAAAGGGAACTGCGCACAGCTACAGGTATTATTGACGGAAGGGATATGCGGGTTCGGCGTGTCTTGTGCATGAGGCAAGGCGCTTATCAAACCTGGAGGACGGAGGGATAGCGGGTGCGCGGGCTGCCGTGTACACCAGCAGCGGAAGCAGCGCCCCCCCTCCCCG
>DAONFX010000090.1:568-7645 GCA_035403825.1 Anaerolineaceae bacterium | reverse complement strand
GGTTCGCCAGCCCGCGGCCGCACCAGCCGTAACCCGCCACCACAAAGGTTTTGCCAGCCAGCAGGATGTTCGTAGCGCGCACGATGCCGTCGATTGTAGATTGCCCAGTGCCGTAGCGATTATCAAAGAAGTGCTTGGTCATCGCGTCGTTGACCGCGATAATCGGGAATTCCAGCGCGTTATCCGCCGCCATTGCGCGCAGACGGATGACGCCGGTGGTGGTTTCTTCAGTACCGCCGATAATGCCAGGCAGCAGGTCCCTGCGTTCTTTGTGCAGGGTGGAAACCAGGTCGGCCCCATCGTCCATCGTCACATGCGGTTTATGGTCTAGCGCCGCGCGCAGGCTCCGGTAGTAGGTCGCGTCGTCTTCGCCTTTGATGGCAAAGACTGGGATTTCGTATTGTGAAACCAGCGCTGCCGCTACGTCGTCCTGGGTGGAAAGCGGGTTGGAAGCGGTCAGGACGATATCGGCGCCGCCGGCCTGCAAAGTCCGCATCAGATTCGCGGTTTCGGTTGTGACGTGCATGCAGGCTGCCATTCGGATGCCCGCGAAGGGGCGTTCCTTGCGGAAGCGTTCCTCCAGGGAGGTCAGCACGGGCATTTCCCGTGCAGCCCAATCCATGCGCCGCCGGCCGCCTTCGGCCAGGTTGATATCTTTGATGTGATAGTTCTCCATAATCTCTCCGTAATTCTTTCTTGTTAACTCAGGTCGTCCAATTGACCCTGATCGTCAAAATGCCGGCGGAAATAATTCCTGAACTCCTCCGGCGTAAACCTGTGGTTTTGCGTACCGTTGCAGGCAATGCAATATGCCGCGGCAACGGTACCCATCTCGCCGCACAGGCGCATACTTTTTCCCCGTAAATAAGCAAACAGGAAACCTGCCCTGAATGCGTCCCCTACGCCGGTGGGGTCCACCACCGGGGCTTCGGCAATGATAGGAACGTGCAGGTCTTCATGGCAGGTATACACCCGAGCGCCGTCTTTCCCCAGCGTGATGACTGTAAACTCCGGGTGGCAGAGGATCTCATTTGCGCTCAGACCCGTGTGTTTCTGCAGAAGTTCGAATTCATACTCGTTCACAAACAACCCGTGCGCGTTCAGGATGCCTCTGCGCAGCGCGCCGCTGTCCATGCGGATAATCTGCTGCCCGGGGTCAAATATAGAACGCAGTTCCAACTCTTTCGCCTCGTCGATGTAACGCGCCATAGCCCGGGGGTCGCTTGGGGAGTTGACCACAAAATCACCCGGCTGCAAGCCTGCTTCGCTGAGTGGCAAATCCGCAGCGTCAGCCATCGCGCCGGTGTAAAAAGAGGCGATTTGCGCATTGGAAAGGTCGGTGTTCACAAAGAACGAGGCTGTGAATTTATCGCCGCTGACGCGCACGCCGCTTACGTCCACCCCCATCTGCTCCAGCCTGCGTCCGTACTCCGGGAAATCCTGCCCGGCGGTGGAGAAGAGCAGCGGTTTTTCACCCAAAAGCGCCAGGGTATAGGCAATATTCGCGCCGACCCCGCCGTACTGCCTGATCATATCTTCCACCAGGAAGGAAAGGCTGATTTTTTCCAGGTGTTCCGGCAGGATATGCTCCTTGAAGTAACCCGGAAAACGCATAAGGTAGTCGAAGGCGATAGAACCAGTAAGGACTATTTTCATTCGTCCCTCCCATACTGTTTTAACACAGTAAGATTCCTGAAAAAAGGTGGATACAACACGCCCCTATCGGTTATCAAACCTGAGAGTAAGCGCTGCGAGGTGATATCGAGGGTAAAATTGCGGGCGCGGGAGCTTTCGGGCGCGGTCGCTGAATCGTAATATCGGATGGAAAGCACTTCCGACGGGTCGCTCTCCTCGAGCGAGGCATGACCCGCGCTGGGGCTGTCAAAATCCACACAGGCAAGCGGAAAAGCAGCATACGCCGGAACGCCGTTATCATAAGCAGCCAAAGCCAGCATGTAGGTGCCGATATGGTTAATAACATCGCCGTTGGCAGCCACGCGCTGCGCGCCGAAGAGTACTTTGTCCACTTTCCCGGCCTTCAGCAGATACCCGGCCGCAGCATCCACAATAACGTCATAAGGAATGCCGTATTGCTCCAGTTCCCAGGCACTCAGCTTTGAGCCTTGCAGCCGGGGGCGGGTTTCAGCCATGTAAACATGCACCCGTTTCCCTTGCTCATAAGCCCAGCGGACAACGCCCATTGCGGTGCCGTAATCCACGCCGGCCAGCGCGCCAGTATTGCCGTATAGCAGGATTTCATCCCCGTCGTGGAGCAGTTCAGCGCCATTCCGGGCGATCGAAAGGCTCGCTTCCAGATCCTGTTCGGCTGCTGCCAGGGCTTGTTGTAAATAGAAAGCGGGCAATTCTTGCGCGCCCCCCTCAAAAGTTTGGGCCCGCCGCAGGATGCCGGCTGTCAAGGCTCTCAGGTTCACTGCGTTGGGGAGAAGCCGCAGGAGCTGCTCACGCGCCGCGCAGACCGACTCTCGCAGGGCGGTAGGTTCTCGCATTTCGGCTTCGCTCGCGGCGAAGTAAAGCGCAAAAGCGCCGCAAACCGCCAGCGCTGATGCTCCGTCCACTGCTCTGCTCTCGAGGGCTTCCATGATATCCGTGTAGGAGCCGACTTCCAGGCAGCGCAATTCAGCCGGCAGCGCCAGCTGATTGATAATCATGAGCTTCCGGGATTCTTCATCCCACCGAATGGACCGCATCCAAACTCCCATAAAAAAGCGCCCTTACGGCGCATTCAATGCGAATAGTCTATCATCAGATGCATTGAATGTCAAAAACAGCTCCGGCGGCGCGCGCCTGGATTTGGCTTTTTCTCATCTGCGTTTATAATCTAGCCGTATGCGAAAACGATCCTCTCTCATCCGCTGGGCGGCGATTTTCACGCTCGTGATGACAGTCTTCCTTACCACCGTCGAGTTGGTGCGATACGCGCGCGTGCGGGCTACTTTGCCAACGGGGCTGCGCGTTGCCGGCGTGCCTGTGGGCGGCCTGACCTATGAGGAAGCCTCGGAGCGCCTGGTGCAGGTTTATCTTGCCCCGATAGAGCTGCGTTATGGGGATGCCCGCATCCAGGTGCGGCCAGCGACGCTTGGTTTTTCCCTAAAACTCGATAATATGCTGGCCGCGGCCGATAAGCAGCGCGTAGCAGAGCCTTTCTGGAGCGGATTCTGGAAATATCTCTGGAACGAGCCTATCAGCTCCAAAGATATCCCCCTGGACGCTGTAACTGATGACGAACGCGTCATCGCGTTTCTACAGAACGAAATCGCTGTCCGCTACAACATTCCGGCTACGCCGGCTATGCCCGTCCCCGGAGAAAGCGGCTTCTACCCGGGTATCTCCGGCACCGAGATGGATTACACCTTGTCTCTGCAGCGCATTAATGCTGCCCTCGCATCCAATACGAACCGCATCGCTATCCTCGAAATCCGACAAACGCGCGCCCCAACCCCTTCCATTAGCCTGCTCGAGATTATGCTGAAGGACATCATCGACGCCTCG
Source organism: Anaerolineaceae bacterium (assembly GCA_035403825.1). Taxonomy (GTDB): domain Bacteria; phylum Chloroflexota; class Anaerolineae; order Anaerolineales; family Anaerolineaceae; genus Mesolinea. The sequence goes on along the minus strand of DAONFX010000090.1, from coordinate 4,135 downwards.
CCCTTCGACGGCCTGCTGGAACTGTACCTGAAAGATCTGCGGACCGGTCTGGTGCTGCACTTCACGCACAGCCGCATCGGAGAGGAAGAAGTACCGGTCAATATTGCTTATTCTTCCTGGAGCACCATCAAAATCCCCGTGCTCATATCTGCGTTCCGGCGCCTTTCCAGCCCCTACGATGAAAACGTGCTCACGTTGATGGAACAGATGGTGGAACGCTCCGACAACGATTCCACCGACGCCCTGGCGAAAACAGTGATTGGCAGCACTTTCGCGCCGCTGGACGTGACCGAGGACATGCAATTGCTCGGGTTGAACAACACCTTTTGGGGCGGCTTTTTCAGCTTCGGATCGCCCTTGCTGCAAAACTTCAAAACCCCCGCAAACCAGCGCTTCGATTACAACACAGAGCCGGACCGCTACGCCCAGACCACCCCGCAGGATTTGGGTCTGCTGCTGGAAGATATCTACTACTGCGCGGCGGATTACGGCGGTTCGCTGCCCCTGGTTTTTAACGGTGAGATTACCCAGGAAGAGTGCCGGATGATGGTGGAATACCTGGGTCTGAACCGCATCGGCGTGCTCATCCAGGCCGGCGTGCCCGCCAACGTAACCGTCGCGCATAAACACGGCTGGGCTTACGAGGTCGATGACGGCTATATCCATACCATCGGGGACGCCGGCATCGTTTACACACCGGGAGGGGATTATATCCTGGCCGTGTTCGCGCACCACCCCGTTCAAGCGGTGTTTGACCCGGTTAACCTATTGGTCGCCAAACTATCCGCCGCAGCGTATAACTACTTCAACCTGCAAAATCAGTAAAACTGCAGCGGCCCGCGTAAAGAAGGCCGGTTGAGCTTTCTTTCTCACGCTACCTACGCGCATTCCTTAGTTATCAGGGCTATTACTGCGAATTATTCACTTGAAAGACATCCCACTGACATTTTCCGGTTTGAGACGATGAACGCGAAACTCCTGCGCTATGAGTGCGTCGTATTTGGCCTCCGAGCCCCCCGCTGAGTTGTAATCGAGAGACCCGTGCCAGTGTATTTTCTGCCTTTGGAGCGTTATGTGCCTGGAAACCTCACAAGCGGATGAGCTGCCTCATTCGCTTGTTTCTCCGCAGAGTAAGCGAGTTTGAGATAAAACAAACGCCGAAACAGTTCGCTGCTGACCTCACTTAACCAGCATCGGCAGGAAGATCTTTGATTCATAATAAGATGCATACTCGTAGGCGCCCATATCGCAGCGAGGTCCTTCCAGACCGTCGCCGTCGATGGGCCGGAGGAAACCACGTTGATCCACTGAGGGGCAAGCCTCGGGATCGCCCGAGTCAATGGCGGGGCTGCCAATCTGTAAAGCCAGTGTTTTCGTGTATCCGCCGTTATTTGCCGAAGCCAAAAGCAGCGGATCCAGATCCAAATTCCCTGTGCCGTCATGACCTCCCTGGACAATGCTATAGTCGACTGTACCGCCTCCCACGATCTGGGTCGGGTGATTTCCCCACAGGATCGCGTTGCGCAAGGCAAAGCCATTGGTTTCTGAACTAAAGATGCCGCCTCCATCTCCATAGACGGTCGTGTTGTTAACAAATGTCACGTTTAGCATATTCAGCGGAGAAATTACCGCCCAGCTGCACATGCCGCCGCCATTCTCATTGGCTGTATTGCCGTCGAATGTGACGTTTTCCAAATCCGGGTACGCGGCGGTATTGAATAGACCGCCGCCGTGATTATCCGAGAAATTCCCGGCGAAGAGTACCCGACGCAAAACAGCAAAAGTTACTTGATTGTTGTACATCCCGCCGCCGTCGTGCTCTGCCCTGTTACTCTGAAAAACCACGTCGGTGAGCGTCGGGCTGCACCAGTCGTAATTGAACATTCCGCCGCCGTCGCCATACATCGAGTCGGAAGCCACGTTCCCAATAAAAGTGACCCGCAGCAAGCTTGGGCTGCTAGGGAAAGTATAGTTGCCAAAGTTGTACATCCCTCCCCCGGCTTTCTTCGAGGTGTTGTTCGAAAAAGTTACCTCCTCAAAGATTGGGCTGCTGGATTCGTTGTATATTGCGCCGCCGTTGCGATTGGTGGAACTGTTGGCATGGATTGTGACGTTCTTGAAAGTGGGTGTGCCAAATTTATTAAACATCGCTCCCCCGTCGCCGGCTGTGGCGGTATTGCCGTCAAAGGTCACGTTCGTCATCTGCGGGCTGCTGCTGCCGCCGGAAACCCCCCAATTGTACATGGCGCCGCCATCCGCGGAACTGTTGTTAATGAACAGGCTGTTCCTTATAACCGGGCTGCTGTTATAGTTCATCATTGCCCCGCCGTATGTTCCCGAGCTGTTGTCTGAAAATTCGACGCCGTCCAGATAGGGAAAACTGGAAAACCAATTGCTCATTCCGCCGCCATTAAGCGAGGCGGTATTCTCTTCGAAAACGACGTCCTTGAGGTATGGGCTGCTTGTGTCGTTGTACATACCGCCGCCGTAGCCGCCAGTGTTGCCCTGGAATAGGACATTGGTGAGAATGGGATTGCTTTGTTTATTTGCCATCCCACCTCCCAACGCTGCCGCTGAATTATTCAGAAAGCTTATATCCGTTAGCGTGGGAGCGCTGGCGTTGTTATACATTCCCGCGCCGTCATTGCGGCTGTGATTGGTTTGAATAATAAGGTGTTTTAGGGTCGGGCTCGCGCCGTTGGAACAGTAGATACCGCCCCCGCGAGCATCCGGGTCGTTATAAGAGGTATAACCATCTATAACAGAAAACCCGTCCAATACAGCGCTCGCATCCACCCCATTGGCCCGCACCACATGGTACGTGTTGTCAGTCTTGACCGCCGGATCCCCAATTTCGCCGCTCAGGATCGTTTCATTTGCCTGCCAATCCCGCTGTTCACGGTCAGTCTCAGTCCCGAGGAATCCGCCATAGATTGCGACGCCGCTTTTCAATTCGAAAGAAATCGCGCTGTCAGTGCCCGTGATAGCCTTGTAGGTGCCGGCTCGCGCCCAGATCTCCTCCCCGGCTGCGGCTAAAGAAAGTGCGGCTTGCAGATCACAGGCGTCCGCCCAGGAGGAACAAGCCGTGCTGGTTCCCCCGGGTGTGGCAAACAGGACGCCGCCTTTCGTTTGGGGCGGTTTTTCGGCGCGTACCGCAGGAGAAGGGAATGCAAAAGCGAGAAGCAAGGCACACAACACCAGGACTACGGCTATTCTTTTCATATTTGCTCCAATTGAGTGTGGAAAACGGGAAGGTTTATTTATTATACAACGAGCTCAGATAATTATTGGATTTTCGAACAGTTTTTTATGAAAAAGGTCTGGAAATGAGAACCAAAGTTAGCAGGATAAGTGGAGGTGAAAGTATTGGGGAAATAGTGGAAGGATAGAATTGAACCCATTCAAACCTGGAATCGAGGCTGAAATTGATGATAAAATACTGCAGCCTGGGTTATGTAGATTTTGAATATCCCGGCAAAAAGTCAAAGCCCTCGTAGCTCAATGGATAGAGTAACTGACTTCGAATCAGTCGGTTGCGCGTTCGAGTCGCGCCGGGGGCATTTCTGT
>DAONFX010000090.1:0-468 GCA_035403825.1 Anaerolineaceae bacterium | reverse complement strand
CAGCGCCTGTCCCGCTTTCCTGCCTTCGAACCCCCGCTGAGGGGGTCATGATCCGTCGCTTGCGCGTTCGAGCCCCCACAAGGGGGACGCTGTCGCGCCGGGGGCATTTCTGTCAGCGCCTGTCCCGCTTTCCTGCCTTCGAACCCCCGCTGAGGGGGTCATGATCCGCCGCTTGCGCGTTCGAGCCCCCACAAGGGGGACGCTGTCGCGCCGGGGGCATTAACCATCTTTTTCATCACCAACGGAATGATATCTGAAAGGCTCGGCAGAAAAAGGAAGGACTGAATGACGCCCTCTTACCATCAGTCCATTGAACTGAAGTTGCAATGATAATATCGCCAGAAGTGCAATAAAGGACCCTTTCATATGTCAGGGTTTTTCCGTGTTTTCAATCCCTCCAAAAGTCAGATTGCATCCTTGAACACTTTTTCTTTTATCAACACTTTTTCTTTTGTCAACACTTTTTCT
>DAONFX010000089.1:0-7704 GCA_035403825.1 Anaerolineaceae bacterium | reverse complement strand
AAAAGCATTTCCAGGGCTTTCTGGCGCTGTTCGGACCCGACAACCTTAGTATGAGCTGTTGGAATGCGATATTTCGATTCCCCGGACGCACAAAAAGCGCGGAACGAGCAGCGCGGATGGGTTGCGCATCCCGTAACTGTTCGAGACGTTATGCGCAATCTGCTCGCGCGAGAGCCACGCGAGGCGCTCCCCGAACAGGTCTGCGAAGCTCTGCGTGATGCGCACGTTGAAAGGCACCGCCACGCTGCCGTCCTTGCGCAGCAGCAGCGCCCCAAAGCGCGAACTGCCCGTAAGGATGCCGGCTGTCGGGTTGACAATATTCATATAATGAAGATAAGGGATATAGAGGATATCTTCCTCACGCGGCAGGGCTGCCAGCGCTTTCAGGCTCCCGACCGATTTTTCGCCGCCCGAGAGCACCAGGTTGTTGTGGTAGAGCGTGTGGCCGGTCGCCTGGGCGCCGAACTCGTCCGCGTCGTCCTGGTTCCAGAAGAAGGCCTTCAAGACCCCTTCTTCAAAGAGCGGGAAGCGTTCACGGCGTTTGCCCATCAGGTCGCGCGAGACCGGATAGGTCGGCAGACAGAGCGGGTCGTCCGTCAGCGTAAAGAGCGGGGAGAAAACTGGCTGTCCCAGCTGAGCTTCACTCAGGAAAGAATAGCCGCGCTTCATCATCCCGCCGTTGGGTCCGAACCAGTTCAGCATTTCCAGGATATCCCCCACAGCTGCCGCGCCGAACACGACGGTGTATTTGCCCAGCGGCAGTTGGACGGCCGGCTGCTCGCTGTACTGCCGCACCAGGTAGGCCAGTTCCGCGTGCAGACGTTCCGCGTCCAGGTCAGTCTTGGCTTGGGCGGATTGCAGCGCGTTTACTTCCCATTTCAGCCTCTGGTGCGAGAGCACCGCGGTGATGGCAGCGTCGGTGCAGGCAAAGTACTGGCTGTGTTCGCTTTCTGTGCTGATTTGGGCTGTGGTGGTAATGCCGTTCGAAAAGACTCCGGAAAGCTTGAGCTCTTCAGTTTCCAGTCCGCGGGCAAGTGTGTTGAAAAACTCCAGGCGCTCAGCGTTGGTGGTGACTGCCAGGAACGGGTCGTAAGCCTGCATGTCGACCACGGTCTCCGTGTAGACGGGGAGGCTGGGCGTGTAGGACAGCGGTTCGGCCAGGGCTGCCATCTCGGCGGCTTTGTCAATTCCGAGCTTCAGCGGCTCAATTTGGCCGGGGTCGGCCAGCAGCATGATTTCGGCGCGTTTGTTTCCGTCATATACATCGATTTGCAGCCGGACCAGATGCTCGTTTGTGTTCAGAGAAATTGCTGAATTGGCGAAGCGCATCAGGTAGCTTTCTTCTTCATGGTAAAAAATGGCGGCGCGGATCCCTTTCTCCAGAGCGTACGCGCGCAGTTCCTGCAGTAAAGCGATGACATTGTGCTGCATGGTTATTCTCCTACCGTTACATGATCAAAACGGCAGACCGGCACGCCGTGCCCCAGCTGCATAATCTGGTTGGGCTGCCCCTTGCCGCAATTATCCACGTACATAACCTGCCAGGTGCGCTCGTCGCCGACCGCGGAAAGTGAATTGTAGAACTTGAGGGTGTCACCTTTGTAGGTGGTGTTCTTCAGCACGCCCTTCACTTCCCCATCTTCCACCAGCCAGCCGATATCGGTGGCAAAGTGGAACTGTTCGCGGTTGGAGCCAATGGACCAGCTCTTATCGCCGTCCAGGATAACGCCGCGTTCGGTGCCGCGCACAATATCGTTGAGGTCGCCGTCCGTGCCGGGGTCCACGTTAATGTTGGTCATGCGCTCAATCGGGACGCGGTAGAAAGCCGTGGCGCGGTTGGCGCCGCTGCTGCCGCTGAAAATCTGTCGGCGGGCTCTGGCATTGGCTTCTTCCACCATCTGCCTGCCGCTAATCGCGCCCACCAGGATGCCTTTGTCAATCAGCAGGTTGTTTTGTGCCGGGACGCCGTCGTCATCAAAGCCGAAACTGCCGGGGGAATTTTCCAGGGTAGCGTCCGCGCGCACAGTCAACTTCTCGGAGCCGTAACGCAGCTTGCCAAAGTCTTCCAGGCGCACGAAAGAACCGCCGGCGAAAGCCAGCTCATACCCGAGGATGCGGTCGAGCTCCAGGGGGTGGCCGATGGTCTCGTGAGTCTGCAAGAACATGATGCCCGGCAGCAGGATTACTGAGCGGGTGTCTTTGGGGCAGTTTTCCGCCACGAGCAATTGGTTAAGCTCGCGCACCAGGCGTTCGGCCGTGCCGCTGAAATACTCCGGGTCCAGCGATTCCCAACCGCGGGTATTCCCCAGGCGGGTGGATGTGTACTTGCGGGTCTGCACTTCCCCGTCTTTATCAACGCCCATCACCTGAAAGAATGGGTATACATCGATAATCGTTTTTTCGATTTCACTGCCTTCCGAGTCCAGGAATACAATCTGGCGCCTGACAAAATCCACTGCCGCCACGCGCTGAGCCACTCCCGGCTGGTTCAGCCTGGCATCCATCTGCCGCAGGAATTCCAGCTTGTCCGTCAGCGGGACTGTGAAAGGGTCGATCCGGTTCGGGCTGACAAACGAAGCCCGCACAGCGTCCTTCTCCGCCAGGCGCACCGGGAAGTCCACCCTTTCGGCTGCCGTGCGGGCGTTATCCAGCGCTTTCGAGAAAATCGCGGCGGTGTCTTCCAGGCTGGACGCGGCGGAAAATCCCCAGGCGCCGCGATACAGCACCCGCACCCCCAGCCCGCTCTGGGAAGACGCGTTAAGGTCCTTGAGGTTGCCGTTCCACATCAGCAGGCTGTTGCTCTCTTCAACGGGGTACCAGCGCGCATCCACGTAGGTAGCTCCCTGCGCCATCAAACTGTCGATGTTCTTTTTAAGTTCCTGCTTCATAGCCCTTCTCCTTTATCGGTTCACCAGGTTTCCATCGCCCTGGCGAAACATAGGCTGATTATACCGGAGGAAGTCCTGAATGCCCTCAAATTCGCGCGCAGATGGCAAACTTGCTTCCAGGCCCCGAGGGGGACGGCTCATGTCTCATACGATGAATAGCGGTTTTTATTGTAGACCCTGCGCTGGCTTTTCTGCGAACGCTCCGCGGATATCCCGCTTTCTCGGCCGGCTTTTCGGCGCGCGTTGGGGTTCGCGTCCGTCAGGCGCGAGGCCTTCACGCCCTCCGGCTTTCTGTTCGTCTGCCTGACAACCTTCAGCGCCGGGCTGTTGATATTGAAGCTTGTCTCAAACCCGTCCATTGTGCGCAGTTCCAGCTTTTTTCCCATCAGGCGTTCTATCGTGCGCAGCATGTCCAGGTCTTCCTGGGAGACGAGAGAAAGCGCGGTTCCCAGGCGCTCCATGCGTCCGGTCCGGCCGGTGCGGTGGGTATAGGCTTCCGGGGTATCCGGCAGGTCGTAGTTAATCACATGCGAGACGCGCGAAACGTCAATCCCGCGTGCGGCAATATCGGTGGCGACCAGAACCTGCACTTTTCCGTCCCGGAAGGCGCGCATGGCGCTGTCGCGTTGGGATTGCGAAAGGTTGCCCTGCAGCGAGGTGGCGGAGATGCCGGCCTGCTGCAGCTGGAAAGCCAGCTTTTTCGCGCGGTGTTTGGTGCGGATGAAGACCAGCACGCTGCCCTCGCCCGCCTCTTTGAGCAGGTGCAGGAGCATCTCCTCCTTGCGGGCGGGTTCAGCCAGATAAACCGCATGGGTGATGGAATGCAACGGCTCAGTGATACTGATTTCGATGGTCACCGGGTTATGGAGGATTTGGTTGGCAAGCTTGCGGATTTCTTCCGGCATGGTGGCAGAGAACAGCAGGGTCTGGCGTTTTTGGGGCAGCGCTTCGATGATGCGGCGGATGGAAGGCAAAAAGCCCATGTCAAACATCTGGTCGGCCTCATCCAGAACGAGAACCTGGATGCGGCTCAGGTCCAGCGCGCCCTGGTTTTTCAGGTCCAGCAAGCGGCCGGGGCAAGCAACCACAATGTCCACACCCTCTTTAAGGGCGTCTTTCTGCGGCTTTTGCCCCACCCCGCCGTAGATGGTGATGCTGCGCAGGCCGGTTTGGCGGCCAAGCAATTTTATGAAGGTATGTGTCTGTTCCGCCAGTTCACGCGTTGGCGCGAGAATAAGAGCCCGCAGTTTCCCGCGCGGACCGCGCATGAGCTGCTGCAGGATGGGCAGCACAAAGGCGGCCGTCTTTCCGGTTCCAGTCCGGGCGAGGCCTAAAACATCCTTGCCCGCCAGAATGACCGGGATGGTTTTTTCCTGAATGGGGGTTGGGTCGGCATAATCTGCCGCAGAAATGCCCGCTTTGATTTGCGGGTGAAAAGCAAAATGATCAAAATCCACGAAATATTCCTTTACGCGCAGCATGCTTGACAGCATCAGGCTCTGTACGCGTCAATACTCAACGCGCCCGCTCCCTCGCCCTGCTGCGCAATTGTCCCATAATCAGTGGAGCGGTCCATGTACAATAGAAAACCAGGCTTTGCCTGGTCCGTTGAAAGTCTATTTTCTGTTCAACTAACCCCACACGGCACGCTCTGTGCCGGTGAGTTTTACGACCGAAAGAGTTTACCATAGGACGGCACCTGCCGCAAGCGACAGCCAACCTCGCGCGCGCTTTCCCGGAGCCCGTATCAAGCGGGAAAGCCGCCTGGCAGCCGGTGGGTTTCTACGTTCCGGGCACCAAACAAAGCCCGTTGATTGAAAATACGCCTGGAGTGGTTACAATGGAAATGAAAATCGGTTTTCAGCTCCAGGGCAGAATGCGCGCTGCCCTGCGAAAAGGAGGCCCCCATGTTTACAGACCCCAAAGGACCTATCACCCGTTTTGAATGGGCGCGGTTTAGCATTCATGGCGCTGTGCACAGCGCCGAAGAAGGCGTTGGCAAAGATATCTTCCTCAGTTCGGAGGGTATTTCGGCATGGCATGAACGCAGAGGGCATAAACTCAAGCCTGGGATGCTTGCGCGCGCTCTCGAGCTTAAGCCTGAAGTGCTTCTGATTGGCACGGGCGTGGAAGGCGCGTTGGAGATCGGGAAGAAAGCCCGTAAGGCAGCTTCTTCTGCCGGCGTGGTCTTGGTGGCTATGCGCACCCCACAGGCCTGCCAGGAGTACAACCGCCTGTTCCACCTCGGGAAGAAGGTGGCGCTCCTGGCGCATGGGACCTGTTGAGAGCAGAGAGTGCACCATAATTTTTCTCCCATTCCCCGTTTAGACGAAAAATCGCAGCGGGATTGGTGTCATTCCTGAGGTGGTTTCATTAATCTGACGTCTACTCAGCATAGCCCATTCCTGCTATTCAGGCATAGCATTCCCGATTAGCAGGGATATGGCCAGCCCTATCCCCTCACCAAGAAAAAGGGCGTTTGGTAACCTCGGGAAAAGGAAGACCTTTGTAGGACAACACCCATCCAAGCGCTGAATTAACCGTTCCCTTCTCTCAGGTTTGTTCAGCTCAATCACACAAGCACGCATTTTTGTTTATACTACTGAATAAGAACTCACCGCCGGCTTTGGGAACAAAGCGCGCAGTTTTTCGTCCTGAGAATAACATTACGGAAAAGACAGGATGCCATGGCTGAAACCACAATTGAGAAGAGGAAAACCCCCGCCCCTGAAATGCATTGGCGCTGGCTGCCGGGAATGCTGATAAAACCGCGCAAAACCGTCCAGGCCGTCCTGGCGGAGGATAAAGCGGTCTGGCTGACCCCTTTGCTGGTGCTTTCCGTGTTGATTATCGCGGCTGTGTTGGTTTCCGCGCCAATTCAACGCCAAATCATTCAGTCGGGGGCGAACATCCCGGAGAATTTCCAGTACTGGACCAGCGACGAGCAGAATGCCTTCTTACAAGCCCAGGCTTCGCAGACTTCGCCGATGTTTCTATACGTTTTTCCGGTCCTGAGCCGGGTAAGCGGGTATTGGCTGATCTGGCTGCTCACAAGCAGCCTGCTGCACCTGGCAATCACGCTGCGGGGCAGCCGTTCCAGCCGCGTGAGGTCCAGCAATCTGGTAGCCTGGGCGATGACTCCTTTCATTTTGCGCGTCCTGGTGGAAATTTTGGTAGTTCTTTTCGCTCGGCGGCTGGTCGAGAATCCGGGCCTTTCCGCGCTGGTCCCTTCCGACGCTGCCGGCCTTAAGGCATACCTGCGCAGCGTGCTTTCGTCCGTGGACCTGTATTACGTCTGGCACATTGGGCTGCTTCTGATAAGCGCCCGAACCCTTTCGGGATTGTCCAAAAGCAAGGCGCTCACCTCCGCGCTGGTGGCTGTATTCGTCATGCTGCTGCTGTTGGGCATCCCCGGGTTTATCGGGACTTACCTGAGCGGTATTTCCACCACCAGCCGATTCTATTTCTTCTAATGGCAGTTGATATGAGTGATGATTTCGTCAGCACCGCTGATTTAAAAAAGCATTACCGCATGGGAGAGACGGACGTGCGCGCCTTGGATGGGATTAGCCTGCAAATTCGACAGGGTTCCTTCGCGGTTATCATGGGCCCGTCGGGTTCCGGCAAGAGCACCCTGCTGAACCTGATCGGCGGACTTGACTGGCCTACTTCCGGTTCTATCCGCGTGGATGGCGAGGAGATTGCCGCGCTGGATGAAAACGCTCTGGCAGCTTACCGCCGGGAAAAACTCGGGTTTGTGTTCCAATCCTTCAATCTGGTGTCGAGCATGACCGCGGAAGAGAACGTTGGTTTTCCGCTGCGTTTTTCCGGCATCAAGTCTTCGGTGCGCAAAGAACGCGCCCGGGAAAAGCTCGAAGAAGTCGGGTTGGCGGACCGCTTTAACCATAAACCCACCGAGCTTTCGGGCGGACAGCAGCAGCGCGTGGCTATCGCGCGGGCACTCATCAATAATCCCCTGCTCATCCTCGCTGACGAGCCGACTGGTAATCTGGATACCAGCAGCGGCACGGCTGTGATGCATGCCCTCGTGGACCTGCAAAAAGGCGGCAAGACCATCCTGGTAGCAACCCATGACCCGCGCATGCTCAGCGTGGCCACCGATAAGATTTTTCTGCTGGATGGCAAGCAGGTAAGTGAAGCACAATATCACGAATCAATCGAAAAAATGACTTGGGAAGGTAGTGAATCACGATGAATCAAGCTCTCTACAGATTTAGCGCAGCGGTACTCTTGTTGGTGTTCCTGCTGGCATGCGCGCCTTTACAGCCCGCCGCCGCGCAAACAGCGCAGCCTCTCCTCTATATTGATTCTTACTCTCCGGGACCAAACAGTGCGGTTTCACCCTGGGCGCCTTTCAACTTTACCTTCGTGATCAAGAATAACAGCCATGCAGCTGCCAGAAACGTGGTAATGACCTTTAGCAGCGAAGACTTTGTTCCGTTGGACGGGGGAGTGTTTACCCTGGAAAGCATCGAGATAAACGATGCGCCCGGCACCACATTGCGCTTTCGCGTGAGCGATTACAGTAGCTGGAAATATTCAGGCGTGATTAACGCTACGGCTACCTACACGGACGACGCCGGCACCAGCTACAGCACCTCCTTCGTGTTTTACGTCGCCATTGCCCAGTCGGCCGCGGCCAGCCCGACCAAAACCCCTACCCCAGGCGCTGCCGCCAAGCCGCAGCTGGTTATCTCCGGCTACAGCACGGATGTGGATCCCCTGCAGCCCGGCTCAGCTTTTAAGCTGAAGCTAAAGATTGCCAACGCCGGCGTGGCGGACGCCAGCAACGTGT
>DAONFX010000088.1:0-7738 GCA_035403825.1 Anaerolineaceae bacterium | reverse complement strand
GGTGGGGCGAACGACATCGCCTCCTGTGCAAACAAAACCGTCATCATCATCCGGCATGAAGCCCGCAAACTAAAGGAAACGATCTCGTTTGTCACCAGCCCCGGCTTCCTCAGCGGCGGCAGCGCGCGGGCTGACCTGAACATGCGCGGTGGTCCGGAGCGCGTAATAACGGATAAAGCCATCTTTGGCTTTCACCCGGAGACCAAGCGCATGCAGCTCCTTTCCATTCATCCGGGAAACACTCTCGAAGATGTGCTCAACACCATGGGTTTCGTGCCCGAGATGAGCGGCAAGATTGCGTATACCGAGCCCCCCACGCATGAACAGCTCCGTTTAATACGCGAAGAAATTGATCCAACCAGAATGTACATGGGTTAAAACCATATCAGGAAGGATACCCGCATGCCATATATCGTCACCAGTGAATGTATCCTTTGTGGAGCTTGCGTGGCTGGCTGCCCCAGCGAAGCCATCACCGAGGGTGAAACGCAATCTCATATCGACACCGAAATATGCGTGGAATGCGGCACCTGCGAGGCAAACTGCCCCGTGGGTGCGATTTATTTTGCCGAAGAAACAGATCACTAAGGACCTGACGGTAACAATCTCTCATCGAATAGAAAAGGAAGAATCATGCCCGCAATCACGAAAGAAGCTGCACTTGAGTACCATCATCTGAATGGGGTTCCTGGCAAAGTGGCCATGGTGCCTACCAAACCGCTGGATAACCAGTTTGACCTGGGCCTGGCCTACACCCCTGGCGTTGCCTGGCCGGTTCTCGAAATTGAAAAAGACCCTTTGCTGGCCTATCAATACACCTCCAAAGGCAACCTTGTGGCAGTTGTATCCAACGGCACAGCTATTCTCGGTCTGGGAGACCGCGGCGCGCTGGCTTCAAAACCAGTTATGGAAGGGAAAGGTGTTTTGTTCAAGTCATTCGCGGATGTGGACGTCTTCGATATCGAGGTGGATTCCCATGACCCGGATGTAGTGATCGAGGTCACCCGGGCAATTGCCCCCAGCTTTGGCGGCATCAACCTGGAAGATATCAAAGCGCCGGAATGTTTTTACATCGAGACCAAACTCAAGGAAATGCTGGATATCCCGGTCTTCCATGACGACCAGCACGGCACAGCGATCATCACCGGCGCCGCGCTGCTGAATGCGTTGGAACTGACCAACCGGAAAATCCAGGATGTCAAGATTGTCTTCGCCGGAGCGGGTTCCGCGGGCATGTCATGCGCGAATCATCTCATCCGGCTCGGCCTTCCGCGCGAAAACATCTACATGGTGGATACCAAAGGGCTCATCTATAAAGGACGCACCGAATCCATGAATCCGTATAAAGTTGCCTTCGAAAACGGCGACGGTCCCGCCGCGCTTGGCGAAGTAATGGAAGGCGCGGATGTCTTCTTCGGCCTGTCCGCCGCGGATATCGTAACCGAAGAGATGGTCAAACGCATGGCGCATGATCCGATTATCTTCGCAATGTCCAACCCGAACCCGGAAATTAAGTACGAGCTTGCTCGCAGCGCACGCCCCGATTCCATCCTGGGCACCGGGCGCTCCGATTACCCGAACCAGATTAACAACGTGCTCGGCTTCCCCTTCATTTTCCGCGGAGCACTGGATGTGCGCGCCCGTCAAATCAACGATGAAATGAAACTGGCAGCCTCGTACGCCCTGGCGGAACTGGCCAAGCTGCCGGTGCCTCAGGATGTTTTGGACGCGTACGGTATTGACCATCTCGAATTCGGGCCGGACTACATCGTCCCCAAGCCTCTGGACAAACGCGTGTGCCTGTACGAAGCCCCCGCTGTCGCCAAAGCAGCCATGGAGACCGGCATGGCACGCATGCCCATCGACCTGGAAGCCTACAAAGCGCAGCTCATGGAACGCATCGTGAACAAACGCAAATAGAGGTGGAACAGTGCGCGATATTACCAATGAACTTGTAGAACTTGTCCGGCTCACCTCAACCGACCTGCCCAAATCCATTCAGGACGCGTTGGTCAAAGCCCACCAGGCAGAAGCGGAGGGCTCCGCGGCGCAGGCTGCTATGGTGTCTATCCTTGAAAACGTGGAAATGAGCCGCCGCAACCAGACCCCCATCTGCCAGGATACGGGCACCCCCCTGTTCTTTGTCAAGTATGGGCAAGGTTGGGAACCAGGCGCGCTCAAAACCCAAATCCGGGCAGCCATCGCGGAAGCGACCAAACGCTCTTATTTGCGGCCAAACGCAGTGGATTCCCTGCGCGGGAAGAACACCGGCAATAACCTTGGAGATGACAATTTCCCGACGATTCACTTCCAGGAAGTACCAGGCGACGACCTAACTATTGATTTGATGCTCAAAGGCGGCGGATGCGAAAACGTCGGCAGGCAGTATTCCTTGCCCGATGTCGCTCTCGGCGCTGACCGCGACCTGGAAGGCGTGCGCAAAGTCGTTCTCGATGCGGTTTACCAGGCACAGGGTCAGGGCTGCGCGCCGGGATTTCTGGGCGTGGCGATTGGCGGCGACCGCGGCAGCGGATACCTGGTATCCAAGGAAGCTTTGCTGGCTGGTCTGCAGGATGAAAATCCGGACCCCGAGCTTGCGGCTTTGGAACAGCGCATCACGGAAGAAGCCAACACCCTGGAAATTGGCCCGATGGGCTTTGGCGGCAAATCCACCGTGCTCGGCACGAAAATCCGCGCGTCGCATCGCTTGCCGGCTTCGTTCTTCGTGACCATTTCCTACATGTGCTGGGCATACCGCCACCGCACTTTAACCATCGCGGGAAGCGAAGTGAGGTACGCATGAGCGCCAAAGAATTTAAACGCATTACCGTTCCAATCTCTGATGAAGCCATCCGCGACCTGCGAATTGGCGATTCCGTGCTCCTCAGCGGAGTTATTGTTACCGGACGCGACACGGTCCATAAATGGTTTATGGACAGCTTCATCACGAAAACCGTGCCGGTCGCCGCGGAAGACGCCCAGGTGTACGAAGAGCTGAAGAAATTGCTCCAGGATGGCGTAATTTATCACTGCGGACCGGTTGTCAGCGGCTTGCAGGATAAAAACTACCGCTTCGTGGCTGCCGGCCCAACAACCAGCATTCGCGAGGAAGCCTATCAGGGCCAGGTGATGGAGCACTTTCATATGAAAGGTGTGATTGGCAAGGGCGGCATGGGCGCCAAAACGCTGGCAGCCTGCGCCAAAATCCCGGGTGTGTATTTCCACGCGATTGGCGGCGCGGCGTCCCTGATTGCTGAATCGGTAAAGAAGGTCCTCGGCGTCTACAAGTTGGAGTTTGGCGTGCCTGAGGCTCTGTGGGTCATCCAGGTGGAGGACTTCCCGGTGGTGGTCACCATGGATTCACACGGCAACAGCTTGCACGACGAGATTCAGAAACACTCGCTTGAAAAGCTGCAAGCCGTTTTAGCAAAATAATCGGCGCGAGCTTCCGGAGCGCATCGGCAGATTGACATTCACCCCCGGCTTCCTGATAAGCCACAAATAGCAGGCAAGCTGGGGATTCGCTTAAGGCAGGGAAACCATGAAAGTTAAACGAGAAGACCTCTTCAATGCAGCGCATGCGCTGCTCGTCGCGGCGGGTGAAAGCCCGGAAGGCGCGGCGCTGGTAGCGGAGACATTTTGCAAAGCAGACGCGCGCGGAATTACAACGCACGGCTCCTATCTGCTCAACCCCATTTTCAACCGCGTCAAAGCCGGGCAGTTGACACTTCCCACGAAGGCTGCCCTCGCGCTGGATACTGCCGCAGTGGCAGTCGTAGACGGCGGGGACGGGTTGGGACCGGTCGCCGGAAAATTAGCGGCGGACCTGGTCATTTCCCGCGCGAGACAGTATGGGGTCGGGCTCCTCCTGATCCGCAACACCAACAGCGTGGGTTCGCTGGCGTATTACACGGAAATGGTTGCCCGTGAAGGCATGATTGCCCTGATGAGCAGTAACGCCGCGCCTTCGATGGCTCCCTGGGGCGGCGCGGAAGCTTTTACCGGCACTAACCCGATTGCCATCGCGATTTACACTGGCCGGGACCTGCTTTTCTCGGCGGATATGGCTACCAGTGTGGTCGCGCGCGGCAAAATCCGCCAGTCCGCCCGGCGCGGCAAACCCATCCCGGCGGATTGGGCGATTGACGAGAATGGCAACCCGACCACCGACCCGAACGAAGCGCTCAAGGGCACGCTGCTGCCAATGGGCGGGCCCAAGGGTTCGGCCATCGCACTGGCGGTGGACATCCTTTCCGGGCTGGTGGCGGGCGCGAAGCATGCCCCTGATATCAAGAGCTTCCATAACCTGGACGGCGCCACCGGCGTGGGAGCGTCTTTGGCGGCAGTAGACATCTCCAAGTTTATGGACCTGGACGCTTACAAGACAGAGATGGACGCGTATATTGCCAGCCTGAAGGGTATGAAAAAAGCCGGCTCTGCCACCGAGATTTACCTTCCGGGCGAAATTGAATACAACAGGGAAGTCGAAAGCCGACGGTCAGGTATCCAGCTGGATGATGAGGCTGTGAACGCGCTCAATCAACTGCTCGCTTCTGTTGGTTCGGACGTGCGGCTGGCACCCATCGCGGATAATTAAGCACAAGGGAAGCGCCATAAGCTTCTCGAAAACCAAAGGAAATTAAGGCAAAAATAAGGCGCACGCCTTATTTTTGTTTGCGTTGTATTTTGAAGAATCATCGTCAGGAATAAATCGAAATTCTTGCAGAAAATCGCCTTCGCTGTTTTTTTCCGAAGGGCTCCGGTCAAGGAAATTTATGCGCGGAGATTTCAGGAAAACATTGTCTTTCACCGGTCCAAGACACAAACTCGCTTAAATATATTCCATTGTGGAAATTATTGAGCGGAAAAATGAATTGCTTTGGCGGCCCCGCCCCTCTATAATTTTGTTACATCGTGATTTGGTATTCTTGCAATTTTGTGTTAACAAATCCCTGAATGAAAGAAAAGGAGTAAATATCATGACAAAAGTTGTGGTTATTGGCGGGGGAAGCGCAGGAATTGCCGCAGCCATTGGCGCTCGAAAAGCCGGGGCGGAAGTCGTTTTGCTGGAAAAGCAGGATCAACTTCTCGGCATCGGGCGCATTGCTGGCAGCATGGACGTAGGCGGCAGGTATCCTTTGCACCTGGAAATCCTGGAAATGGGCGCGCCTGAGGTAAACGAAGTCCTGGATGAAGTCAGCCTGGACAATATGGACCACTACCGCGCATCGCATTATCCCTGGCACAGCCTGCCTGGTTCGGAGGAAATGACCAGGCATTCCTGGATCTATAATGTGATGACCGCCGAACCCGCGCTGCGCCGCCTCCTGGAAAAATGGGGGGTTGAAATCATCTGGCGCTTTCGTGCCGTCGATATTGAAAAAGAAGGCCAGCGCATTACCAGAATCAAAGGGAAGATTAACCGCTACACGGACGCCTGGATTGAAGGCGACGCCTTCATCGACACTACCGGTTCGGCTGGAGGGGTAAAAGACTGCACCAGGAATGTAGGCGGCTGCGCGATGTGCCCCTGGATGCAGTGCCCGACTTTCGGTGACCGGGTCAATTTAGCAGGCAAAGCCGGCGCCAAGACCTGGAGCATGCGCCAAAAAGACGGCACCCCCGGAGTGAAGTACAACGGTATTTATCTCTATAAAGAATCGCTCTCTCAGGAATGGAAAGACGCCCTGGCATACAGCCATCAGATTTTCGTGCCTTTCAGAGGCGAAATCGATTGGGATACCGACCCCGAGTGGAGTTGGGCGACCCGCGGACAAGATGGAAATGACGGCGAAGGCCACCCCGCCGACGCCGAAACCAGCTGGAGAGTTTCACCGGATACCGGACGCTTTCGCTTGCTGGACCGCGGTATCTTCGCTGGCGGCGCCGGGCCGAGCCCGATTCCGCTGGAAAAGCTGCGGAAAGTGCCCGGCTTCGAAAACATCGTTCCCGCCGGCCCAGTAGGCGGCATGAACCTGTGGTCGCTTGGGCATGATCTGGTGTTCTGCGAGAACACCATGCGCGTACCCCCGCTGGAGAACTACTTCACCGCCGGCAGTAAAGCCCATATCGTGGACATTCAACCCTGCATCAACAGCGGCTACCTGGCCGGCTTCAACGCAGTCCGCAGCGCGACCGGACAGGAACTGATAGAGCTTCCACGCTCCACTGCCACCGGCGATATTATCGCTTTCACGCAGGAATTCCTGCAGAACTCCGACGGCGGCCCCACCACCTTCGTCAGCGCGCACGCCGGTCATTACCTGCGCCGTCTCAAGGACACTGGCATCTTCCCGGATAACGAGGAAAAAGCCAAAAAACGTGTTGCGGATGCCGGTGCAACCAATATTTTTGCCTGATCTTTTCTGAGTTTCCTCCTTTGAAAGGAACGGCCTCCTGAGAAATCCTTTCCTACCATTTCGGTGATCAGGAGGCTGTTCCAATTATTAATACGGAAGAAGAGAAAGCTGGAGAAATCCATGACGGAACAAAACTGGGAAAACCGCAAAGTCAGCGGGCGGGATGAGGTTTTAAGGGAGATTGAAAAGCGCGCGAATGCGAACGCTGCTGCTGTCGCCGCGGACGTACGGGCAGTGATGCACGATTACGAGGTGGACATGTACCGCCTGGTCCTCTCCATCGGCAGGCATTACGGCATGGAAAAAGCCTACGAAATCATGAGCGAAACCGTCGCGGAAAAACGCCTGAAATGGTTCGCGCAAAATGTTCGTTTGCAAGATTTGAAAGGCTCGGACGTGGAAAAAGGCTTTGCCATGTATGTGGATTATTTCCACCCGAAAGAAGAGGACTTCCGAGTAGACGCTGTGCAGCCCGACCAAATCCGTTTCAGCCGTAAGGATTTCATCGGCGCGATTGCCTGTGCCTGCCAGGTGCTTGGGCTGGACGTCCTCGAAGTGAACAACAAGGTCTACGCCCAGGCAATGGATAAACTTCTGGCGAATATCAACCCCCGGCTGAAAAACAGATTCGCCGGTTTTCACGACGGCTGGTACGATGAAGTGATTGAGCTGGTGCCATAGGCACATTTTTGGTCAACAAAGGAGAGGCGATGCAGGATATGAATGATATGGATAAACAGGCGCATATGCGCTTGGAAAAATACCCGCCGCGAGTAAACCCGGATGGAAGTGTTACATTCCGCCTTAAGGCTCCGCTGGCGCGCAGTGTTCAAATCGAGCCATTGAACGGGCAGCCCGAAAACAACGGCTACAACGGCCTCGGCAGCGGCAGCTATGACCTGGTAAAGGATGAAGCCGGTGTCTGGAGCATTACCACCCCGCCAGCTGTCCCCGGACTGCACACGTATTGGCTGGTTGTGGATGGCGTACGCGTGAATGACACCACCTCCAGGAGTTATGGCAGCAAGCTGATGCAGGCATGCGGCGTCGAAATTCCCGAACCCGGAGTGGATTTTTACGATATCAAGGACGTCCCCCACGGGGAAGTTCGCCTGAAGTGGTATTACTCGAAAATCACGAACCTATGGCGGCGCGCGTATGTGTATTTTCCGGCTGAATACGACGCGTACCCTGAAAAACGCTACCCCGTTTTCATACTGCGCCACGGCGGCGGAGAAGATGAGAGCGGCTGGGTGGAACAAGGTTTCGCCAACTTCATTATGGACAACCTGATTGCTGAAAAGAAAGCAGTGCCAATGATTGTCGTCATGGATTGGGGGCAAGCTCCCGTTCCCGGCATGGCAGTACACATCCCCTCC
>DAONFX010000087.1:0-7755 GCA_035403825.1 Anaerolineaceae bacterium | reverse complement strand
AACCTAGCGGTTAACAGCCGCCCGCTCTGCCGATTGAGCTACCAGGGAAGGCAAACGGTATTATACGAGGATGACCGGTGAGTGTCAAGCATTCCAGCGGCTTCGCTTTGGCTGCTCTGCGTTGATTACCAATTTCGCCGGCGCGGCGCTCACGCCCGGAGATTAGTGCAGTTTTTCGGGGTGGTCGCTGAGCTGCCCTGCGGCGAATGCCCGCACTGCTTCGTCGATATCGAGCAGGTCCGTAACCAGGGGTAGGATGTTCAGGCGGCGCATGCTTTGGTAAGCGCCGAAGCCCATGCCCCCGCAAATCAATACGCTGCAGTCCGAAATGGCTTCCGCCATGCCGGCATGCTTTTGGTGCGAGGCTTCCTCCTGCCCATGCTCCGGGCCGTGGTCGTGCTCTGCGTGTTCCCCGGTCTGGTGGAACTGGTTGTGCCCCAATTTTGGGCGCAGTTCCCGGTTCACTTGCTTGCCGTCCTCAAGCGTAACGACCAGATAGTAAGGCGCGCGCCCGAAGTGCTGGCTGATGCTCTTGCCGTTCTCTGTTATCAAAGCAATCTTCATCATTTTCTCCATTTCGGCCGCAATTATAGTCCATTCCAATACAAAACCAGCACGCGCAGGGTTGCGCGTGCTGGTTGATCTTATAGAACAGGCTGATTGCTTAGTTGCTCCAGCCCCCATGGGTCCGGGTTCCGGCGCCAGTGCCGGGTTCCGCGCCGCAGCTGCCGTCGCGCAGCTGTTGGCGGGTCTGGGTTTGGTCCATCGCGCAGGTGCCGCCGTTCGGGCAGGATTCCGCGCCTTGGTTGCCGGCCTGGAACTGTTTGCCAGAGCCGTCTGCATCCCAACCAAAGTGGTTCTGTTGAAGCGTGCAGCCTTCGGGGTTTGTGCAGTTTTCGCTGCTGCCGTCCTGCAGGCGCTGCTGTAATTGGGTCGGGTCCTGGCTGCCATCGCACGTGCCGTCGCAGTTAGCGCCAGCACCGCCGTTTCCAGCCCAGCCTCTGCGATAGACCGTTGGCTCCGCCAACGCATCCGCCAAGACGCCGGTCTCAGCTTTCTGCGCGGAGACGGCGCTCACCCCTCCAAAAATTGCCACACCCAGTACCAGGCTCACAATTGCGAGGGTTGTCATGGTCTTTTTCATAGTTCACTCCTTCATTTTAGTTCGGCTGGAAGTTATCCGCCGTTGATGGTCAAACTATATCCTGGCGTTGTTTGCAGGGGGTGAAGGGGATGTGAAGAACTGATGAAGATTGGCTCTTTTGGGCGCGCGGTACAGGCTGGGCGATGAAAAAAACAGGAAGATTGGGTACACTATCCCTATAGAATATCTACCAGCCATCTCACCCCATGGGCGGCTGCCAGTTTCAGGATTTGAATACAATGTCCCTGATCCTTATTGTCGAAGATGAAAAAGAACTGAACAAAGTACTGCAAGCTTATCTTACGCGAGCCGGCTACCGCGCCCTGAGCGCTTATACCGGGAATGAGGGGCTGCGCCTGTACGAGCAGGAAAAACCCGACCTGGTGCTGCTGGACCTGAACCTGCCGGGTCGGGATGGGCTGGACCTTGCCCGGGAAATGCGCAGGACCCGGGACGTCCCGATTATCATGGCGACCGCCCGGGTGGATGAGATTGACCGGCTAATCGGCTTGGAACTGGGCGCGGATGATTACATCTCCAAACCCTACTCCCCGCGTGAGGTAGTCGCGCGCGTGAAGGCTGTTTTGCGCCGCGGAGCGCGGGAGCCGGAAGCCAAAACCGTCCTGACGCTCGGGAAGCTGAGCCTGGATACCGACGCGCACAGCGCCGCGCTGGCTGGCAAGCCGCTGGAGCTGACTCCAACCGAATTTGGTATGCTGCAGCTGCTGGCCTCCCAACCGGGCCGGGTTTTTACGCGGCTGCAGCTCTTGGAGGCAGCCCAGGGCGTCAGTTACGAAGGCTACGAGCGCAGCGTGGACGTGCACGTCAAGAACCTGCGCCGAAAACTAAAAGAAGCGGACCCCACCGGGCAGTATATCGAGACAGTTTTTGGGGTTGGTTACCGCGCCAGCCGGATGGAGAGTTAGGATGCGCACGCGCCTGCTAATTGCTTTTCTGATTGTGATTATCGCCGCGCTGGGGACGGTATTGGTGGTTTCCAACTTTTCTGCCAACACGCAGGTGCGGGGATATCTTCGCTGGAGCATGAACGCGAACAGCATGGTATTCGCGGAAGAGCTCAAGAGCTACTACCAGGAACACGGCTCGTGGTCCGGTGTGGAGAGGATGTTCACCGAATCGGGCGGAGATAGCAGCATGCTGGGGGAGGGCGCCAATCAGACAGGCGCCGGCCAGACGCAGGGCCAGGGCGCCGGCCAGACGCAGGGCCAGGGCGGCGGTCAGACGCAGGGCCAGGGCGCCGGCCAGACGCAGGGCCAGGGCGCTGGTCAGACGCAGGGCCAAACGGCGGGGGGCGCACTTACAGCGGTCCGTAGAAACGGGATTCTCGCGGATGAAAATGGGAAAGTGATTTACGCGAACGAGCCCGCCCGGATCGGGACTTATCTTACAGGGCTTGAGCGCCGCGCTGCCACACCGCTGGAACAGGAGGGCGCGCTGATTGGTTACCTGTTCGTACCCAGCGCGCTCTTGAACCTGCCGGCGAACTTTGAAGCCCAACTGATGGAGAAAGTCCGGCAGGCGATTCTGACGGCTGCGTTAGTTTCCATCCTGGCCGCGCTTTTGCTGGCGCTTGTGCTGACGAATTTGTTCGTCAAACCCATCCGGGAATTGACAGACAACGCGGAAAGCATTGCTGCCGGGGATTTTAGCCGGCGTGTAAACGTCAAAAGCTATCCTGAAGCGGAGAGTCTTGGCAAAACCTTGAATACAATGGCAGCCTCGCTGCAAACTTCCGAGCAAAAACGCCAGGCGCTTACCGCTGATATCGCCCACGAACTGCGCAACCCGCTGGCTGTGCAGCAGGCGCAGCTGGAAGCTCTGGAGGACGGCGTGTTTCCGCTCGACCTCAACGCTTTGAAGCCTATTCGAGAGCAGAACGCGCTGCTGAGCCGCCTGGTAGACGACTTGCGCGTGCTTGCGCTTGCGGACGCGGGCAAACTGAGCCTGAATAAACGCCCCACGGACCTGCGCGCGCTTTGTCAAACAGCGCTGCAGGGATTCGAAGCTGCCTTTGCCGCCAGGGACCTGCAGGTGGAGACCCACTGCGAGAGCGCGCTGCCGCTGGTGAACGCTGACCCGGACAGAATCCTGCAGATTTTCCACAACCTGCTGATGAACGCGCAGCGCTACACCCGGCAGGGCACGAAAATTGATATCAGCATCCGGCAGGAAGGCGCGTTCGCGCGAGTGGATGTGCGCGATCACGGCAGCGGCATCGACCCGGAGGACCTGCCGCATATATTTGACCGCTTCTATCGCTCGGACCCCGGCCGCGAACGGGAAAGCGGCGGCACGGGCTTGGGTCTGGCGATTGCCCGCAACCTGGCTGAGGCGCACGGCGGCAGCTTGCAAGCAGAAAACCACCCGCAAGGCGGCGCGCTCTTCAGCCTGCGCCTGCCCCTTTGAACCGCGGATTAGTTTTCCAAACGGACGGAACTGCGCGTGTAGACCCGGATGATGTACTGCTGGGTTGCATCCTGCAGGAACTTATAAATCAGGCGGGCGTGCATTGTTTCGCCTTTGTCCAACAGTTTGGCAATCTCCTGGTTGCAGATGCGGGGGATGTAGCCGAGCATGTCCCCGTCAGGGGTCAGGATTGCCACCGCATTTGGATCGTGCGGGTTTTCCGGCTCCCTTTGAAGCGTGAGGTAATCCCAGAAGCCGATGGCGAGGGCTTTCGCGCCCAGGTCATGAAAGAACGTGCCCGCAACCCGCGTTTGCAGCAAGAACACCCAGGAGGGCGCGTCCGCTTGCGGTTCCGCAGGCCAGACCTCTTTGATTCGGCCGGTGAGCCAGCAGGTGGTTTTCAGCAGCATTCCGGGGGCGGGCGTCAGGTCGGTCATGCCGGCGGGAATCAACAAATCCAGGTTCAAGCCAACAGTTTGGACGGTCGCCACGTAGACCAGTTTTTTGCTGAGCTCGTTGGCGTAAACGCTGAGGGCGCTGATGATGCCGCCAAATTCGAGGACGGGGTGGTACACGCCTTTTTCTACAAGTTGGACGCCGATTGGCGAAGCGTAAGAGCGCATCTGGCGCTCGCTCTCTTTGCCCGTCATCGGGAAAGCCCCGCCCGGCGGGCTGAGCAGGACTTCATTCGGAAAGCCCGCCAGCTGCACCCGGGCGCGCGCCGGCAGCGTCAGATGGTCATACCAATGATAATTGGGAGGCTTAAACACCAGCGGCATGCTGTCGCGCGTGGATTTTTGGCCTTCGCCCCTGCTGTTTTGCTCCTCAAAGTCGAGGCTCTCACCGCTGGCGGTCAGCGCCTTGAACAGTCCGTCGGGCGCTGATTCGGGGTCGGGGATGCGCTCGGTCAGGAGCAAATCCTGCGAGGTAAAGGAATGAAAGTGGGCGTTGAAGCTGCCGTCCTCGTTCTGCGCTCCCTTCCCGAAATAGACTTCCGGACCTTGCATACTGCGGTAGGAAAGGTATTCCCAGGGTCCGAATTTGAGCACGGAAAGCCGGCTGGTCGCCAGGTCGATAAAGCGCGACCGGTCCTGCTCATTTTTGAGTTCGTAGCCCAGACATTTCAGCAAATCAAACATCGTCCCTCTGGCGCTCATTATACATTACGCTCCGGAGAGTTTTCAGCGCAACTGGCGTTCCACGGGGCGGAGGAAGGCCGTTGGAAAGACCCTCATTAACCTCCTGGCGTTGGTTCGCTTCTCCAGGGAGAAGCTCAGAATTCCGGCCGCGCTCAGGGAAGAGGCCCGTCCAGTCAGGGCGAAATGGAAACGTCCTGATCAGTGGATGAAGTCGTCGGGACGGATTTTTCCCCGAAACTAAGCCCCTGATTTCTTCCTTCCGATCATGTTTCAGGCTTGCCCTACCCCAGACCCATCCCCAGCAGCAAGCGGTTTTTTTTTGCCTCCGTCAAGCCGCTGGAGAAGGGAAACACGATTGATTGAATCAATGATCAACTCCCCGTCCCAGCGATCGTTCAGCAGGAGAACAAAATAAATTTCTTTCGGTGAAGAAGGGGAGGAAGAGGGGAAAGGCTGCTCTACCATTGTGTGTCAGGATATGATCCTTCCTTTGGTAAAACTTGCGGAAATCGAATAATGATTTCCTGGCTCCTGATCATAATCAGGACATTTCTGTTTTGCTATTTCAGGATAAGCCTGTCAAAGAGCGTCTTGAGAATTTACGCTATAATACACAGCGATTGTTCTCACTAAGGCAGTCTGTGGAATATGGATATGAAAAAAAAGACTTTGATTGTGATTCTTGTCCTTGCCGCCGCGGTGCTGATTGGCGGCGGGTTATTCCTGGCAAACCGCTGGAATAAACCTATGGCAGAAGCCATTAATCTGCCTTCCCCCACACCCTCCGCGCAGAGCAGCACCCCCGACGCGCAAGCCGCAAGCGTTGTTCCTACCCAAACAAGCGCGGCTGCCACCGAACTGCCAACCACGGCTTTTACGGCGACCGCCCCAAAGCCCTTGTGCGGCGGACCGGATGTGTTGTATATCATCGCGGCTGGGATTGACACCGACGACCCCAACTACACTTACGGTCTCTCGGATGTTATGCGCGTTATCCGCGTGGATTTTGTTACCCCCAAGGTGACTGTCCTCACCCTCCCGCGCGACCTGAAAGTGGAACTTGTCGACATTATCGAATCCAAAGCGGCTGAGTTGCCGAATGCCAAGCTGAACCAGGCTTATTTTTACGGCAGCCCGGGCATGAGCTATTACACCGGCACCGGCGGCGGTATGGGGCTGCTGGCGCGCGTTCTGGCGCACAACTACGACCTGTACGTGGATAACTATGCCGCTGTAAATATGGTTGCCTTCGAGGAAATCATTGACGCGATGGGCGGCGTGGACGTGTATCTGGAAGAACCCATCGACGGCAGACCGCTGGGAAAGGATGAAGTTAACCCCTACAAACAAGGCCAGGGCTACTTTCCCAAGGGTTGGAACCACCTGACCGGTTTCGACGCCCTCAGTTTTGTGCGCATTCGCGACCGCTACGGCGAAGTGGCGCGCACTGACCACCAGACCCTGTTGATTTGCGGCATCCAGGATAAGCTGACCAGTCCGGAAATTATTACCAGCTTGCCCAAAATGGTGCTTTCGGTGCTGGATGATATTCAGACCGACCTGACCCTGGCTCAAATCCGTCAGCTCATCTGTCTGCTGCCCAAGCTCTCACGCGAGAACCTGCAGTTCGTGCGCTTTCCGGATGAGTGGATGGTGCAAGGGCGCGCGGATATCGCGCGGCTTGGCAATACCTTTGTCTGGGATATCCCGGTGGAAAATATCGTGGAGTTTATCAATGCCTTCGAGACTGATACCATCCCCGTGGTGGTTGAAGAAGGTGGGACGACCTGCCCGGTGAATCCGCCAAAGTAATCAGCGAAGCTTACTCCTAAAAATTCACGACGAGGTCCATGCCCTTGTAAAGCGGTGCGACCTCGTCGTATCCGTTAAAGAGCAGCGTTGGTCTGGCGCTGGTCTCGCCGATACGGCGCTCTTCGCTCTGCGTCCAGCGCGGATGGTCCACGGAAGGGTTGACGTTGGCGTAAAAGCCGTATTCCTGCGGGGCTATCGCGTTCCAGAATGTGACCGGTTGGTCAGCTTGTAAGGTGATGCGCACCACAGCCTTCAGGCTTTTGAAGCCGTACTTCCAGGGAACCACCAGACGCAGCGGGCCGCCGTTCTGGGGCGAGAGCGCTTCGCCATAAAGGCCGCTTGCCAGGATGGTCAGGTCGTGGCGGGCTTCATCCAGGCGCAGCCCTTCCAGGTAAGGCCAGGGAAAATCAAGACTGACCTGACCGGGCATCTCCTCCGGGCGCAGTACTGACAGAAAACCCACGTACCCGGCTTCCGGCAGGGGCTCCACTTCATCCAACAGCTTGGACAGGGGAAAACCCTGCCAGGGCAGCACCATCGACCAACCTTCCACGCAGCGCATGCGGTAAACGCGTTCTTCCTGCGGAAAGCGGGCGAGGATATCCTCGAGGCTGTACGTTTTGGGGTTCTTCACCAGTCCATCGACCTCAACCTGCCAGGGGCGTAACCTGAAATCCCGCGCCGCTTCCGCCACGGAAGTTTTGGAGAGGCTGAATTCGTAATAATTGTTGTAATTTTCCGCCAGCTCGCGTTTTGTCTGTTCATCCACCAGGGCAGGGTTGACAGGCGCGCTTTCCTGCGGCTTTCCCAGGCAGGCGGCCAGAAAGGCGCTCGCGCTGACGATGCCCGCCGCTTTCAGGAACTCCCGGCGGGTGAGATAGAGCCTTTGCGGCGTGATGGGGTCGCCAGAAGGTTTGGGGGTTTCTGCTGCCTGGGTCATGGTCTGCCTCGGATTCACCTTTCTTTTCGATATTTTATAAAATCCGCCGCGGAATAACAATAAAAAGCTTATTCAAAGCAGGATTTCAATGCGGGGGCGGCTTTCAGCCGAAGCCGCGCTTTGATGGTTGGGCGGTTAGAGGAGCCATCTGCTTCCTGCCTCCTTTGGACCTGCGCATAGGCGTCAATCCGAAGGGAAGTGCCGGCGGATTGCCTGGAATTGAACGCTGGTTGGGAGCCAGCGCTGACGCGGGCTGAAAGGCGAGGTTAATCTTGGTATAATCCTCGCAGAAA
>DAONFX010000086.1:0-7766 GCA_035403825.1 Anaerolineaceae bacterium | reverse complement strand
GCGCGCTACGAACATCCTGCTGGCTGGCAAAACCTTTGTGGTGGCGGGTTACGGTTGGTGCGGCCGCGGGCTGGCGAACCGCGCGCGCGGCATGGGCGCGAATGTGGTGGTGACGGAAATCGACCCGCTGGTTGCGCTTGAGGCTGTCATGGACGGCTTCCGCGTGATGCCGATGATGGAAGCCGCGGCACTTGGCGATATTTTCGTTACGGTTACCGGCGACCTGAACGTCATAGATGAGCACCATTTCGCTGCCATGAAGGACGGCGCTTTGATTGCCAATTCCGGACATTTCAATGTGGAAATCAATATTCCGGCATTGGAAGCTATGTCTGTCGCGAAACGGCTCGTGCGTCCCTTCGTGGAAGCCTACGATTTGCCCGACGGCCGTACAATCCATATTTTGGGCGAAGGCCGGCTGATTAACCTGGCTGCCGCGGAAGGGCATCCCGCGTCCGTGATGGATATGTCCTTCGCGAACCAGGCTCTGAGCGCTGAATACCTGATTAAGAACCGCCCCTCCATGGCGAAAAAGGTTTACGCTGTTCCTGACGCGATTGACCGCGAAATCGCCAGGCTGAAGCTGGAATCGATGAAAGTGCGTATTGACATCCTCACCGAGGAACAGGTGCGCTACCTGAACTCCTGGGAGGAAGGCACATAAACCTCTCCGTTTCGCTGAACAAAAAAAGAACCACCCGCGGGTGGTTCTTTTGTCTGTTACCATGACCGTTTGTGTTGGGGTGGCACCTCGAGCAGGAAAGCAGGGAAACATCTCAGGAGCAGGACAGAAATCAACTTCTCTGGCGCTGCTTCCCGCTTCAAGCGTTATTTACCAGTTGAAATTCCCATAGAGAATTTCAGGCAGCTTCAGGTCTGGCGCGGAATTTCCCGGTCTACAGTAGAGCGGAAATGCTTTTGCGCCAGCGGGTTTGCGAACGGTCAGCGCTTATTTGTGCTTGAGCGCTCTGAGCACGAGCAGCAGGATCAGCGCGCCGACCAAAGAAGCCAGAATTTCTCCGAGAAGGCCGCTCGTGGAAATTTTGAGCAGGCTGAATAACCAGCCGCCAAGGAATCCCCCGATCACACCAACAATGACCTTAACTACCAGGTTGACATTGATCCCTTTTACGAGGAAATCAGCCAGAATACCGGCAATCGCGCCAACGATTAATCTAACGATCAAAACAGTAAGATCCATGCTTAACTCCTTTTCAGTAATAGCTGTTAACAGCTTTACAGCCTTCTGACCATGCCTGAACCTTCTTCAGTCAGAATCATGAAAAAGCTTACCTGGCTAATACTCATCGCTTTCCGCGCTGCTTTCTTCACCGGATTCCCAACTGCCGGTGAGGTTGTCCACGCTGCCCAGCGCACGAATGGTATTCTCGATCTCTTTCATCAGCTCGGGGTTCTGGTTCAGGAAGTTCTTGGAAGCCTCGCGACCCTGTCCCAGGCGGCTGTCCTTATATGAATAGAACGAACCGCGCTTTTCAACCACTTCCAGACTGGTCGCCAGGTCCAGCAAATCGCCGGCTTTGGAGATGCCTTCGTTGTACATGATGTCAAACTCGGCGGTGCGGAATGGGGCGGCCACCTTATTCTTGACAACGCGCACGCGTACGCGGTTGCCAACAATTTCCGCGCCGACTTTGATGGACTGTACGCGGCGTATATCCAGGCGCACGGACGCGTAAAACTTGAGCGCCATGCCGCCCGTGGTCGTTTCCGGGCTGCCGAACATCACGCCGATTTTCTGGCGCAGTTGGTTGGTAAAGACCACCGCGGTTTTGGTCTGGCTAATCGCGCCGGAAAGTTTACGCAGCGCCTGGGACATCAGACGCGCCTGCACGCCCATAGTGGGGTCGCCCATGTCGCCTTCAATTTCTGAGCGGGGCACAAGCGCGGCCACCGAGTCCACCACGACCAATTCCACCGCGCCGGAGCGCACCAGCGTTTCGGCGATTTCGAGCGCTTGTTCGCCGGTATCCGGTTGGGAGATGAGCAGCTGGTCAATATTGACGCCGCAGCGGGCTGCGTAGACCGGGTCCAGAGCATGTTCCATGTCGATGAAAGCCGCTGTGCCTCCGCGCTGCTGGCACTCCGCCACAATGTGCTGGCAGAGGGTCGTCTTACCGGAAGACTCAGGCCCAAAGATTTCGGTAATGCGGGCTTTGGGAATGCCGCCGACGCCCAGCGCCAGGTCCAGGGAGAGCGCGCCGGTCGGGATGGATTCCACCTGCATCTGGTGCGCCTCGCCCAGGCGCATGATGCTGCCTTCACCGTAGCGTTTGATAATATCGTTCAGAGCTTTATCCAGAACGGCTTTTTTGGCGTCGTTCATATTCTGGTCTGCGGACAGGTTGGGTTGGGATGAGCTGGTCTTTTTGGCGGGCATAATGTCTCCAGGAATACTTATGGGGATAACTACCTTTAATATAGCACAATTGTTCGATGTGTCAAGACTCGCGGCTGATGCGCCGGCATTCCATATAGAAGCGTTTGTCCTTGGCGTGACCCATTGAGAAGGTCTTGCGCGGCAGCGCCCCGTCCACGATGACGGTCTTAAAGAACGCCTCTTTTGAAATGGGCGGCAGGAGGAAACCGATATTGCCGGGTTGGGCTGCCAACTCGCGCACGGTGTCATCGCCGTGGACGTAATCAATCCTGGTTTCGGGGTGACTGGCGAGGAAGCGGTCCAGGTATTCCTGCAGGCTGCCGACGGGCAGGTTGTAGCTCGGGCGGGTAAGTTCGATTAACACCAGGTCCGCAGCGCGGATGCAGCCGATTTTTTGACTTTGTGGATCCCGGGTCAACACCGCTTCGCTAAGCTGGTCAAAACTAAGGCCGCGGCGAAACCGGATGTCGGGGGAGAAAGCGCTTTCCATCTGCTGCAGGAAGTCTGGCGGCGCGTTGAACAGAACGCGGTGAATGGCTTCGAAGTTAATCGCCGGATCGTGCAGGTTCACGATTTCGACGAGCGCATACCGCGCAGGGTGGTCCATTCCAACCGAGGGTTTGAGTTCTTCCCAGATGGCTTTCGCGGTGGCAAGCGAGTGATTGCCGTCGCCCATCGCGAACAACAGCGGCGGCGTGCCTTCAGGGAGCTGGTATTTGTCGGCGTACGCGCCTGGTTCAATCAACGCGGAAAGACCCGAGAGCACGCTTCTGATCAATTCGGGTTCGGAAATCTGCCAGCCTTGCAGGTGGCCGCTGCCGAACATCAGATCAAAATCATAGCAGAGCGGCAGCCGTGTTTTCGCTTTAAGGACTGCTTCAAGGACTTTAAACCCCGGGTCGTCGTACAAAACCAGAATGTGGGGCAGTTCGAGCGGCGCCCCGCGGCGCACTTGCATGCGCGGAGGCAGCCTGTCCAGAATAGTGCCTTCGGTCGCTCTGATGAGCGTCTGGGAGCCCTTGTTATAGTCGTAAGTCTCCAGGTCCAGCGCGACCATCAATCCGGTTTGGATTTGTCCGGAATGTTCGCGTTCCACCAGCACAAATCCTTCGTGTTCTGTGAGGATACCGGCCCGCAGGTAGGCGCGCATGGTTTCCTGGGTTGCCTGAATCCGAGCCTGCACGTCCGGGCTGTGCAGCCATACTTCGGGGAGGATCATGCGCAGGGTGGAAGGCGCGTCGCCGACGAATTCCTGGACCTTTTCCCAGTATTCCGGCTGGGAGGTAAACTGATCGCAGGCGATTACCGCCCATCGGGTGTGGTCGACCGTATTATCAGGCAGCAGGACTTTTGGGACTTGGATGCCAGTTTTCTCTGAAAAATCCATTGGGAACCTCTATATAGAAGAGATACCCCAATTGTATCAGAGAATGGTATCAAGCCATCAAAGAAATGCCGACAGTGCCATTGCCCACATGGCAGCCAAGCACAGGGCTCAAGTCCATTGCCAGTTCTTCTTCAATCTGAAAGCGCTTATGGGCTTTCTGGCGCAGGTCTTCCAGCGCTTGCGGCGCGGCTGCTGAGACCAAGCCGAGGAATTCGATTTTGCCGTTCGGCCCTACGGTCTGTTCCGCCAGTTCCAGGAGGCGCTCGTGAGCTTTCCGGGAAGTTCTGACGCGTTCCACCGGGACGATCAACCCGTCTTCAAAGCTTAGAATTGGTTTGAGATTGAGCGCGGACCCAAGGAAAGCCGAGGCAGTGTTGATGCGTCCGCCTTTATGCAGGTATTCAAGCGTCTCGACCGCGAAGTAGACCTTGGTTCTGCGGGCCGCATCCCTGGCAAGATTGGAGCATTCCAGCAGGGAAGCACCCTTTTGGGCTGCCCGGGCTGTTTTTATTACAATCGCGCTCAGCGGGCAGGAAGTAAAAAGCGTATCAATCACTTCCACCCTTCCCAGTGGAAACCGGGCGGCTGCCATCATAGCCGAGTAATAAGTTCCTGATAATTTGGAGGAAATCGGCAGTGTCAGGATGTCATAATCCTGGTTCAGCAGCTGCTCATAGACTTGCACGAAAGCTTCAGCGTTGGGCTGTGAGGTCGTGGGCAAAGTTTTTGAAGAAGCCAGTTTTTTGTAAAATTCGGCCGGCGTAATATCCACCAAATCTATATAATTGATGCCGTCCCAATGAATGTTGAGCGGGACGGTATGAATCTGTAAAGAATCAATGATGGATTGGGGTATAGTTGCTGTGCTGTCGGTAATAATTGCTACTTTCCTGGACATCGTTTTCACCTCGAATTGTTAGAATCACCAGATGCTATGCTTAACCCCAGCTTTAACCCAAAGTTGCGCAACACAGGCGGACCCACTATTTTGAATCCGGCTTTACTTAAGGTATGATATAGGACTTGGTGATTAAAAATGTTTGAAAACTTATCCGACAAACTGAACAACATCTTCCAAAATCTTCGCCGGCGCGGGAAACTCTCGGAAGCAGACGTGGAAGCGGCCATGCGCGAGGTTCGCCTGGCGCTGCTGGAGGCTGACGTAAACTACGGAGTCGTCAAATCTTTCACCTCCAGGGTGAAGGAACGCGCGGTTGGCGCGGAAGTATCCAAAGCGCTCAATCCCGCGCAGCAAGTCATCAAAATCGTCAACGAGGAACTCATTCAGACCCTGGGAAACGCGGAAGCTCTCAACCTGAAGGGCGAGAAGCCTTATGTGGTGATGCTGGTGGGTTTGCAGGGTTCCGGCAAGACCACCGCAGCGGCAAAACTGGCAAAGTTGCTGCGCGCGCGTGGGGAACGGGTGCTGCTGGTGGCCGCGGATATCTACCGCCCGGCAGCCATCAAACAACTGCAGACGCTTGGCGAGAGGCTGGACGTTCCGGTTTTCACGTTGGACGGCGCAAAGCCTGTAAAAATCGCCCGGGAAGCCTACGAGACAGCCCGCAAAGGCGGCTACAGCGTGATCATCCTGGATACAGCCGGGCGTTCCCAGTTGGATGACGACCTGATGCACGAATTGGTCGGGATTAAGGACGCAGTCCGTTGCAACGAAATCCTGCTGGTGGTCGACTCGATGACCGGGCAGGAAGCGCTGAACATTGCGCAAGGCTTTCATAAAGCCATTCCGGTCAGCGGGCTGATCATGACCAAAATCGACGGCGATGCCCGCGGCGGCGCCGCAATCTCCATCCGGGAAGTAACTGGCATTCCGATCAAATTCCTTGGCACCGGAGAAGCTTTGGATGCCCTGGAAGTATTCGACCCCACGCGAATTTCCTCACGCATCCTGGGCATGGGCGACCTGCTCGGCTTGATTGAAAAAGCTGAAAGCGCCTACACCGGGCAGGGGGACGCCAAGGATGCCGAAAAAATGCTCTCCGGGGAATTCACCCTGGAAGATTTCGCCAAACAGCTGCGTCAGATAAAGAAGATGGGTTCGCTTTCTTCCGTCCTCGAAATGCTGCCGGGGCAATTTGGGGTGGTTGCCAAGAACGTAAATCACCAGGACGCGGAAAATCAGTTGAAGACCGTCGAATCCATCATCAACTCGATGACGGTGGCGGAACGCAGAAATCCAAAAATCCTGAACGCGAGCCGGCGCAGACGCATCGCGGCAGGCTGCGGGAAGGATGTACAGGACGTAAACCGCTTGATGAAACAATTTCGTGATATTCAAACCCTCATGAAACAGTTTCAAAAATCCGGAGGTCGTGGTAATATTAGTCGTTTGTTTGGTTCGTCTCGGAACTGAGGAAAAGGATATGCCCCCTTCAGCATACTCTCAACCTTCGATCCAGAACCGGGAATTATTTGATACATAGTTTAGGAGTATTAAGTCAATGGTACGTATTCGTTTGCGCCGTGTTGGTTCAACACACCAGCCTCATTACCGCGTAGTCATCGCTGACAAAGAAAGTCCGCGTGACGGGCGTTTTCTCGAGATTGTTGGTCATTACAACCCGAAGACCAACCCGAGCACTATTCACTTTGAGGAAGAAAAAATCTATCACTGGTTGGGCGTTGGCGCTCAGCCCTCGGAATCTGTTCAGAAATTGTTCAAGATCGTCAAACTGGACGAACGCTACGCGCGTTTGAAAGCCGGCGAGGCAAAAGAAACCTTACTTGCGGAAGCTGAAGCTATTTACAAGAACCGCGTAAAGGACCCTTCCACCGCGCTGACAAAGAACGGGAAGTAGGCTGTATTTATGGAACGCGAAAACCTTGCGGGTTTGCTTGACTATCTTGCCAAATCACTGGTGGATAAACCGGACTCTGTCAAGGTCGAAAGCTACCGCGATGGTCCGATGGTCCACCTGGATTTGGTCGTCGATTCGGATGATATCGGCCGGGTGATTGGAAAACACGGACGCGTGGCCAATGCCTTGCGGGTGCTGCTGCGCGTCGTCGCTGCCAGAAGCGGCCAGCAAGTAGCGATGGATGTAGTGGATTTCGAATAGTTCCTGGCCTGTTGGAATGAACAATTCTCAAGAACTTAAGGCAGGTTCGGTTTCAAAAGCCGAGCCTGCCTTTGTCTTAATCGGGCGTTTGCAGCGCGTTCATGGGGTGCGCGGCGAGATAGCCATGCGCGTGTTGACGGACTTTCCACAGCGGCTCCGGCGAGGCAGAAAGGTTTTTTTAGGACCGGAACACAACCAATATACCCTCAGCGCAGTCCGGACCAAAGCGCCCCTGCTGCTGCTAAGCTTTGAGGGTGTGGAAAGCCGCGAGGCAGCACAGATGCTCACCAACCTGGATGTCTTTTCCGCCGTGCGGGAACTCCCTGCTTTGCCTGAGGGTAGCTTTTATCACCATCAGCTCATCGGTTTACAGGTCTTTGAGGAAGCTGTCTTGCTCGGTGAAATCAGTGAGGTGCTTGAAACCGGCGCTAACGATGTTTTTGTGGTGCGGGAAGAAGGCGGCGGGGAACTGCTGCTCCCGAACATTCCATCGGTCATTCTGATGGTGGACCTGGAGAAGCGGCGCATGAACGTCCACATTCTGGAAGGGCTGCGGGGGTAAGCTTGGGGGAGCGGGATTACTGGCTGGCGTTCAGCACGGTAAAAGGCATTGGGGCGGTGCGCTTCCGCCGGCTCCTGAGTTACTTCGGAAGCCTCAGCCAGGCCTGGGAAGCTCCGCGCGCGGAACTTTTGGCAGCAGGCCTGACCGAAAAGCTGGCGGATGCCGTTTTGCTCCAGCGCCATGGATTAGACCCGGAGGCGATACTTCCCGCCCTATCCCGGAAATCCATCCAGGTTCTCACCTGGGAAGATGAAATTTACCCGTCTTACCTGAAAGAGATTGACCAGCCGCCGCCGGTGCTGACATCGAGATCGGCCGGCATGCGATGCGTATCGAAAT
>DAONFX010000085.1:0-7803 GCA_035403825.1 Anaerolineaceae bacterium | reverse complement strand
CGCTCCACCCAACCTACGACCTGCCACTCCACCAAAACTTACACTACCGGTAAGCAAACATTTCATTGTGGACATCGGGCAGGCTTTGTACTAAAGGACCACGCAATAAACCAGCACAGCCAGAAACCTGGCCGTCCTTCACAACGGGCTCGTGCTTGGTAGAGTATAATTTTTATTAATGACGTGTTTCAGGTGAGAGGAAAATGGGAACAAAGCAAGAACTAATTATCAGGTTGTTTGAAATTTGCCAGGAAAGAGATAATTATTACTTCGATAACAAGCTAGTAAAGAAAGTTGCGAACGAGGTCGGCTTTGGCAACCCTTTTGATGCAACAAAAATAGACAACTCGTCATTATTGCCAGCAGCTCTACTGTCAGCTGATGTCTACGTCGTTCATTTGGGAAAAGGAATTCACCAATTTGTACATGGAATTAATCTTGGATACCACAAATTCGAACCCATCAATGAAAACGAGACCTATGAGTGGAAATATCGTCAAAGTTTACTTAATGAATTTGATACGAGTGAGTCAAACATACTCTCAGTAGCAAGTAATCAACGTATCATCCATGATTTCTTGTACGACGATATCGTTGCTTCTCCTAAAGTCTACAATGCCAGGAGAACAAAAGCATCTTTTGAATATCAAATTGGGAATACGAAAATCCAAACTAGTAATCTTCAAATGGAAATTGACTTAACACTTGAATATCAAGGAGTAGTAACAACCGTTGAAGGAAAAAACAATTTCCCAAATGATTTTGCTGTTTACCAATTATTCCACCCCTATAAATATTACAGCAAATTGAAACAGGAAAATAGTATCGAAATCAATAGTATTTCATGTTGCTATGTTCTTAGGAAGAAGCTACAGGATCTTTCGATTTTACGATTATTCAACTACACATTTGACGATATCGACCGAATAGATTCGATAAGATTATTAAAAAAGTCGCAGTATTCACTTGTAAAACGCTAATTTTTAAAGTGATTAATATGGACAGCTTGTTGCACGATTTTCTCAATAAAGTATTCCTGGGCGATGTAATGGAATTATTGAAAAAATTGCCCGATAAATCGGTAGACATGATCTACAGTGACCCCGATTACAACGTTGGCATTAAATACGGGGACAAATCCTATTCAGTAAGTTTTGATCAATATATTGATTGGTATATAAAACTATGTAAGGAATCTCTCCGCGTGCTGAAAGATGATGGGAATATGTTCCTAATTAATTATCCCAAGCAAAATGCACACGTACGCGTGAAATATCTTGATCAAGTTTGTTACGAAGTTCTCGATTATTCCTGGGTATACAATACGAATATTGGACACAGCCCACAACGTTTTACAACAGCCCACAGAAGTATTCTGCACTGTAGAAAAAATGCGGAAAACAAATTTTATAAGAATAACGTAGCCGTTCCGTACCAAAATCCTACGGATAAACGCATACAACAAAACATTAGTAATGGCTCGGCTGGACGTATGCCGTATGATTGGTTTTATTTCGACCTGGTGAAAAATGTAAGCCGTGAGAAAACATTCCATGCTTGCCAAATACCACAAGACCTCGCTGAGATGCTCATTAAAGCCTCTACTATGCCAGGAGATACAGTCTTAGTACATTTTGGTGGTAGTGGCTCAGAATTAGATGTCTGTCAGAGGCTGGGAAGAAACTTTATTTCGGCTGAAATTGACGAAAAGTACTTTAATTTGATACTGGATAGGATCAAAACAGGAAAAATTGATGAAAAATACCGCCTGGATTTTAAAGAAACCAGGGTCGACGCCTATGAAACGGGACAATTAAGATTATGTGACAAAAATCCAGGGGATGAATATAAATCTAGTTGATGGAAATAATTATACTGGAATGATGCTCACTTAACCGGCTATCATTACGCGCTTTTCCCAAAAATCAAGCAGCCCGATCTTCCGGTCGGGCTGCTCGCATCTCAACGTAGCAAAATCCTAAATCCAGCCGCGCAGTTCCATGGCCTTGACCACTTTGTGGATGGCCACCATATACGCCGCGTCGCGCATGCTCACGTTCTGCTGCAAAGACATATCCAGCACGCCCTTGAAGGCGGTGGTCATGTTGTTGTTCAGCTTCTCCAGCACTTCTTCGCGCGTCCAGTAGAAGTTCATGTCGTTCTGCACGCCTTCAAAGTACGAGACGGTCACGCCGCCGCTGTTGCACAAGAAGTCCGGCACGATGAAAATGCCGCGCTCGTTCAGCACCACGTCCGCTTCGGGGGTGGTCGGTCCGTTGGCGCCTTCCGCCAGGATCTTCACGCTGGGGTTGATGAGCCGCACGGTTTCCGCGTTAATCTGGCCTTCCAGCGCGGCGGGGATGAGCACGTCCACCGGCTTGCTAATCCAGGCGCTGCCGTCTTCAATCCGGTATCCGGCTTCGCGTGCTTTTTCCTTGTTAATCGTGCCGTACTGGTCAGTGATGCTCTTCAGGAACCAGGGGTCCACGCCGTCTTCCTTGCTGAAGGTGTACGAAACTTTGTCGTCGCGGTCCCAACAGGAAACGCACACAACCTTGCCGCCCAGGATTTCCTTGAAGCCGACCGCGGCGTACTGCGCCACATTTCCAAAGCCCTGCAGCGCGACAGTGCATTCCGAAGGGGTGAGGCCCAGGTGTTTCATCGCCTCGCGCACGGTGTAAATGACGCCAAAACCGGTCGCTTCGGTCCGCCCGAGCGAACCGCCGCCGCCTACAGGCTTGCCGGTGATTACGCCGGGGGTGTACTGCCCGACGATGCGCGAATATTCGTCCATCATCCAGCCCATCATCTGGGGGGTGGTGCCAACGTCCGGCGCGGGCACGTCCTGGCGCGGACCGATGTTGCGGTACATAGCGCGCACATAAGCCCGGCACAGGCGTTCTTTTTCCGCGACCGAAAGCGTGGCGGGGTCCACCACAACGCCGCCCTTGCCGCCGCCCAGGGGGATATCGGCGACAGCGCATTTCCAGGTCATCCACATGGAAAGCGCGCGCACGGTGTCGGCAGTTTCCGCCGGGTGAAAGCGCAAACCGCCTTTGTTCGGCCCGCGGGCGTCGTTGTGCTGCACGCGGTAGGCTTCGAACACCCGGATTTTCCCGTCATCCATACGCACTGGCAGGCGCATATGGAATTCGCGGGCAGGCCAGCGCAGAATCTGACGAACCTGCTCATCCAGCCCAAGCTGGTCGGCAACTTTGTCAAATTGCTGCTGTGCCATCTCAAATGCATTGGTTTGTCCTGACATTTTCTCTCCTGTTAATCGATTTTTTATAATACCGCGCGGCATTCTCTTAAAAGAATTGCGGGCAAACCGGAGCCGCGCCGGGTGCCCGTAATGATTTCCTGGTATCTTCTGGAAGAAGCGTCATTCGTTCCTCAAGAGCCTGCTGCTTTTACTTTACTGCATTAAAAGTATTGCGTCAAGCACAGCCGCGTCAGGCTCACGCGCGGTGGCGTTTCAGGAAGGCGGCCATGCGCTCCAGCGCAATTTCGATGCAGCGGTACTCCGTGGCATAGGAACAGCGCACAAAGCCGATGCCGGAATCCCCGAAGGAGCGCCCCGGCACCACTGCCACATGCTCCTCGTAGAGCAGCTTCTCTGCAAACTCTTCATCGTCCATCCCGCTGGAAGTGATATCCGGGAAGACGTAAAAAGCGCCGCCCGGTTTGCTGGTTTTCAAGCCCATCGCGTTCAAGCCGCTGCAGATGAGCAGCCGCCGGCGGTTGTATTCCTCGCGCATTTCCTGCACGTACGGCTCACCTACGCGCAGCGCTTCCAGCGCGGCGTACTGCGAGATGGTCGGCGCGGACATGACCGAATACTGGTGGATGCGCACCAGGCCGGAGGCAATTTGGGCGGGGGCCGCCACGTAGCCAATGCGCCAGCCGGTCATGGCATAGGCTTTGGAGAAACCGCCCAATAATATGGTACGCTCCCACATCCCTGGCAGCGCCGCGAAACATACATGCTCCTGTTCGTAAACCAGGCGGTCGTAAATTTCATCCGAAACGACCATCAGGTCATATTTTTCCGCCAGTTGGGCGATCTTACTCAACGTCTCCCGCGTGGCGACCGCGCCGGTCGGGTTGTTGGGGTAGCCAATAAAAATAGCCTTGGTGCGCGGGGTGATGGCCTTTTCAATCACTTCGGGGCAGGGCTCAAAATTATCCGCCATACTGGTCGGGACTTCCACCGCCACGCCGCCGGCCAGCTGCACCTCGGCCTGGTAGGACACAAAGCAGGGCGTCGGGATGATCACCTCATCGCCGGGGTCCAGCAGCGCCGTAAAGGTGAGATACAGCGCTTCCGATACGCCTAC
The DNA here is from genome assembly GCA_035403825.1 of Anaerolineaceae bacterium. GTDB lineage: Bacteria > Chloroflexota > Anaerolineae > Anaerolineales > Anaerolineaceae > Mesolinea. The sequence goes on along the minus strand of DAONFX010000085.1, from coordinate 3,463 downwards.
GGTGAGGACGATTTCGTCATTCGGGTTGTATGAGACGCCGTACAGCTTGTTCAGGTGCTGCGCCACCGCTTCGCGCAGCGGCAAAATCCCGTGGTTGGAGGTATAGTGGGTGTCTCCGCGCTCCAAAGAAGCAATCCCCGCGCGGATAATCGGCGCCGGCGTGGTAAAGTCGGGTTCGCCAATGCCCAGGGAAATGACATCCTGCATGGTGGCAGCGATATCAAAGAATTTGCGAATCCCCGAGGGTTTTAACTCAACTACCCGCCTGGCAAGTACAGATTTGGTCATGAATTCTCCTTTTTTCTATTGCTTGCTTACCAGCTGACCCAGGAATTATCTCCCAGGTTAAACTTTCCCATCATGCCCGTTATGACCACGTCGTGCCCCAGGATGGAACCTTCCAGGTGAGTGTTGGTGATATGCACACCGGGGCTGAGAATGGAATCGCGGATACTGCTGTTCTGGATGACCGCGCCCGCTCCGATGGAAGCGAACGGACCGATGATGGACGTGCTCACGCGCGCGTCGGCGTGAATGAAAACCGGCGGGAGAATCACACAGTCATCCTGATAGATGGTCTGTTGGACGTTCGCGCGTCCGTGTTCCAGCAGATAGCGGTTGGTATCCAGCAGGGCTTCGGAAGTGCCCGCGTCCAACCAGACGCTGACCTGCTCGGTACGCATCACGGCTCCCTGCTCCAAGTAGATGTTCAGCGCGTCCGCCAGGTAATACTCCCCTTTGAGTGAGATGTTGCGCCGGAATTGTTCTTCAACGGCCGCCAGCAGTGTCTCGCCTTCCTTGAAGTAATAGCAGCCGACCACTGCCAGATTGTTGTTCATATCATTTGGCTTTTCAATCAGCCTCCGCACCAACCCCAGCGCGCCGGTTTCCGCTACGCCAAAGCGCCGCGGGTCCGGAACCGCCTTCACCCAGGCGACGGAATCGAGCTTTTCGTTATTGAGGAACGCAAAGGAATTTTCAATCAGCGTATCCGAAAAAACAACCAGCAGCCGACCCTTCAGGTATTCGCGGGCGTGCCAGAGCGCGTCGGACTGACCCTTCTTTTCCGGTTGTTCCACATAGTGCACCTGCTTGCGCGGGTGAAACTTTTGCATGTGCGCGTGAATCAACTCGCGCTGCCCGGGGGACATAATAAAAACATACTCCACATGCTCGGAATCCGGCACCGTTTTAAACATACTCAACATATGGTCCAACACGGTGCTGCCTGCCAGCGAAATCAGCGGTTTCGGCCTGCTCCAGGTTTGCGGACGCAGCCGGCTGCCCAGACCCGCCATGGGGATGATGATTTTTAATGTTTCAGGCATAGGGGAATCTCCAGAAAGAGCGATGGTGTCCTGCCAGTAAGCGCTTGTTGCATTTCCAAAACCGACCTCATACCAGTATTCAGCCAGTCCGTGCATTCCTGCGGCGGACTGCTTTGCCCTTCAGGCTTGGTTTGATTATACCTGTATCCGCGCCAAACCGGGGGATTAAGGCTGGGTGATGCGCAGGCTGGTGACGTTAAAGGTGGCTGCCTGTTCCCCGGAAGCGGAGGCAAAGACCCCCAAAGAGCCGCTCAAGCCCTTGCGACCCTCCGCGCTGAACTGAAAGGTGTCATTCACGAAAAAGTAAAGCGTGCCCTGGTCCGCCCAGATGCCCAGGCGGTTCAGCGCGGGCGCGTTGGGCTGGAAGCGCCGCAGCGCCGTCCAGTTTTGCAGGACCGAGACGCCGTCGTAGATTGCGCGTTCCAGGCGCGCCTGCCCATCGCAGCGGTAGAGCATGCGGTACGTGCCCAGCTCGCTGAAGCGCCAGAACAGGATTCCAAAGCTGTCGTTCGCTCCGCACAGCGCAGATTCCAGGGTCAGTTCCAGATAGAAGCTGTCGGGCAGCATGATTTTGCTCAGGCTGCTGATTTCTGCTTTTTTACCTGTGAGTGCCAGCGCGAGCGCGCCGCTGCCGTAGCGAATGTTACCGTCCGCCCCGGAGCTTTCCTTCCACTGCTCCCCACCCGAAAAGTCCTCCTCGTACAAGACCTGCGCGTACTGCGGGGGCGTCAGCCCTTCCAATGGATTAGGTGTGACCTCGTAAACGCGCTGGGTTGGCGTGGGAGTGTCCGGGAACCAGTCGATGGTCGGGCTGGGCTGGGCGGTGCGGGTCGGAGGCAGCGTTGGGCCCGGTGTCGGTGCAGCCTGTTGGGGAAGGCAGGCGCCCAGCAGCAAAGCCGCGGCCAGCAAGCATAGGAAGCACGCGCGCAAGGATTTCATGGCCTTATTGTACCCAATCCTGCCGCCGCGCGGAGCGCTCACAGGCAGCGCTCAGTTTTGACGTGCCGCATAACTGGGTATAATGGTAATATCCGAATGAGAGGTGAAAATGAACAGCTTGAAAAAGATTCTCCTTCCCTTTGTCATAATCGCCCTAATGCTCGTTTCCAGCGTTCTGCTGTGGAGCGCCGTCAGTTCCCGACCGGCCAGCGCGCAAGCCGTGTACCAGACGCCCACACCCGATGCCGAGGGGCGCATTTATTACACCGTGGAAGAAGGCGATACCTGCACGCGCGTGTTCCTGCTGACCAACGTCTCCATCGACGATATCATCCGCTTGAACGGGCTGACCGAAGATTGCAACCTCATCACGGGCACCAAAATCCTGCTCGGGACGGTGGCAGCCCCGGAACTGACCCAAACCGCCATGCCCTCGCCTACCATTGCTCCGGAATTGATTACCCCCACGCCCACCCCCGAACCGGGCTTTGCCAAAGTTTGCATTGTGCTCTTTAACGACCTGGACGGCACCGGCATGCGCACGGAAGGGGAAACTTACCTTTACGGCGGCGTGGTAAGTATCAATGACCGCTTGGGCAAGGTTTCGGTCACCGGCACCACAGTGGCCGGAAACCCGGACGAGGTCGACCCGCTGTGTTTTGAGAATATTCCGGAGGGCAGCTACAACATTACCGTGGCCATTCCCGATGGATTTAACGCCACGACGATTACCAACTATCCGCTGGAAGTGAAAGCCGGCGAGCAGGCGACCATTGATTTTGGCGCTCAGGTGGCAACGGCCGCGCCTGGCGAAGACGCCGCAGGAGCCAGCGGCAAGTCTCCAATCTTAGGGATCGTCGGAATCGTGGTATTGGCCGCCGGGATTGGTCTCGGCTTTGTGATGTGGCGCCAGCGCAAGGTGTAGTGAGCTGAGTGGACAAGAGGAAAGCCGGCTGGGTACAGCCGGCTTTTGTTTTGCGTCTTCAGGCAGCATTCAGGTTGGGTGCAGGGGCACAGGAGCGGAACCCTAAAACCGTTGCACAGGTCCGCCGGCCAAGGCTTGTCGGGTTGCGCTGCCGCTCCACCCGACCTACGACTCTTGACAAAGTCACAGCATTCAGGAAGACAAGCCGATTAGTTGGGTGCGGCGGCACAGGAGCGAAACCCTAAGACCGATGCACGAGCCCGCCGGCCAA
>DAONFX010000084.1:0-7819 GCA_035403825.1 Anaerolineaceae bacterium | reverse complement strand
CCACCGAATTGCTGAAATAGCGCAAGAAGCTGAAGCCGGCGCGATTGTGGTGGGCATGCCCTTGGACGCGCAAGGTGAGGTCGGACCTAAAGCGCGCTCATCCCTGAGGTTAATCGAAGCGCTGCGGGCAATTTGCCAATTGCCAGTTATCCCATGGGACGAGAGCTATTCCTCCCAAAAAGCAGCAAAAATACGCATACAAGCAGGCGTAAAGCGCAAAACTCGCGCGAAACCGATTGACGATTTGGCTGCCGCTGTGATTTTACAATCTTACCTTGATAGACAAGAGAATGTCGGAGAGTTGGCATGAGCGTAACGAAGCGGCGTTCCGGGCTTCCTATTTTTTTACTTGTGCTCATCCTGATCCTGGGTGCCGTGCTTGCGTATGGGGTGGTCCTGGCGCCTGCCAGGGCAAAAAACCTCTTTGGCCCGCCGGACGCCCGCCTGAATTTGGTGCAGCGCAGCAGGTCGGCGCTGGCTTTGCTGGATGCGCGCGAGGAACTGCTGGGCAGCCGCCCGGGAGCGGGTAAATCCGGAAAGTTTTCTATTTCTGCGGATGAGTCCGTACGGGGAATTTGCGCGCGCCTGGAAACAGAAGGATATGTCCCTTCCGGGGATGCAATCTGCACTTATTTGACCTATTCCGGTTTCGACCGCATGGTCCAGGCCGGAACTTTCACCATTTCTGAGAACCTCAGTCCGCTGGAGATTGCTCGCAAGATAGCCGACCCTGCCGCGCGCGATATCGCCTTTACTGTTTTCGCCGGCTGGCGGATGGAAGAAATCGCCGCTGCAGTGGACCTATCGGGTTTCAGCTTCAGCGGTCAGGAATACCTGAACTCCGCAATGAATCCCACGTCTGAAGCCCGCGCTTTGCTGAATCTCCCGGATTCTGCCACGCTGGAGGGATATTTCCTGCCAGATTCGTATAGTTTTGAACCGGATATCCCGCTTGAAAGCATGATTTCCGTGATGTACACCCGCTTTGCAGCCGCAGTGCAAGACGCGCGCTTTCAGGAAGGTTTGGCTCGTCAGAATCTGAGTCTCCATCAGGCGGTCACACTGGCTTCGGTTATTGAGCGCGAGACCCGGGCGGACGAAGAGAAAGCCCGCATTGCTTCAGTATTCTATAACCGTCTGGCCGCTGATATGCGCCTGGAAACTGACCCGACGGTGCAGTACGCCCTTGGTTTCGACAGCGCCTCGGGCACCTGGTGGAAAAGCCCGTTATCGCTTGAGGATTTGGCGGTCGATTCCCCTTACAATACTTACCTGTATAAGGGACTGCCGCCCGGTCCGATTTCAAATCCGACGCTGATCACTCTCATCGCAGCAGTTGCACCGGAGCAGACGCCTTTTTATTATTTCCGGGCGAGCTGCGACGGCAGCGGAACGCACGTCTTTTCGATTACATTTGAAGAACATCTTAACAATGCCTGTCCCTAATTGCTCGGAGGAAGAATGATTACATTAGGTATTGATATTGGCGGCTCTGCCACAAAAGGAGCCTTGGTTGATACCGAGACTGGAAAGATGGTTTCTGAACGGGTCCGCTTTGAAACAGAAGCGCCGGTCAAGCCAAGAGAAGTTGCCGCACTGGTGGAGAAAATCCGGAAGAAGCTGGGTTATCACGGCATCATCGGTGCCGGGTATCCCGGCGTCGTAAAAAAGGGCGTGGCGATGACCGCGGCGAACCTGCACAAGAATTGGATTGGCACCGACGTCGCGGCCCTGATTTACAACCAGACCGGTCAGATTACTACGGTTTTAAACGACGCTGACGCAGCTGGCCTGGCAGAGATGCGTTTCGGGGTGGAAGAAGCCCGGCTCTTCAAAACCGTACTCTTTCTTACGGTCGGAACAGGCATCGGCTCCGCGCTTTTCGTGGACGGACATCTGCTGCCCAATACTGAGCTTGGTCATCTCAAAATCCGTGGGAAGGACGCCGAGCACCGTGCTTCCGACGCGGTCAGGCAAAGGGAAGGCTTGAGCTGGAAAAAATGGGGAAAGGCTTTCACTGAGCTGCTGCAGACTTACGAGTTCCTGTTTAACCCGGACCTTTTCATCCTGGGCGGCGGAATCAGCTCAAAATATGAGAGCTATGCGGAATTCCTGAAAATTGACACCAAGATTCTGCCTGCCAAGCTGGAAAATACCGCTGGGATTATCGGCGCGGGGATGGCAGCCCAGGAATCGTCAGTTTTGTAAGCTCAGGAAAGCAGCGCTTCGAAACCAGGCCCGTTTTCGAAGAAATCCCGGTTAATCCGGATGAATTCGGTTAAATCGATGATTTCTCCGGGGGCGAGGACGTGCGTGGCCGGAATGTGCACCGGTACGCCTTCGTAGGTAAAGGTGTCCAGGGGGTTTTCATACCCGGGCGTCCCCACCGGCGCGCTGAGCACCTCACCGCCGGCCGCGGTAAAGGCCTGCGGCACGTCGTGCAGGGTAAAAATAGCGCCGTACGGACACTCAGGAATGCATGCCCCACAATCGATGCAAGTGTTGGGATCGATGTAGTAAAGCGGATATTGTTCCTCAGGTTTTCCAGGAACAATACAGGCGACCGGGCAGGCAACCACGCACCCGCCGTCCCGCAAACATAAATTGGTAATCACATACGCCATATTTCACTCCAGCGGTAAAATCATCGCATTAGTTTAACACAGTTCCAAAAGGTTACCAGGTGCCTCAACCCAAGCGCGTACCTTCTATTGTTCTGCTGGTCTTCAGTATCCTGGCTGTTTCCACAGCCGCAATCCTCATTCGCCTGGTGAATGACCAGGCTTCGGCGCTTGTTATTGCTGCGTACCGCCTCAGTTTCTCAGCGCTGCTTAGCGGAGCGTTGTACCTCACTGGCAAGCATGACACGAAGAACTTGAATCGGCGCAACTTGATGTGGATGGCGCTCTCCGGAGCTTTCCTGGCCGCGCATTTCGCAGCCTGGATCAGCTCGCTGGAATTAATCAGTGTCAGCAGCTCGGTAATCCTGGTCACCACCACGCCACTGTGGGTCGCTTTGCTCTCTCCTCTGGTGCTCAAAGAGAAAGTCCGGCCGGTGTTTTATGTGGGGATGGCTTTTGCCTTGCTAGGGGGCCTTACCATCGCGCTCAGCAGCTCCTGCACTGCCGCAGGCTCCGGGCTGGTTTGCGCGCCGGGCCCATTGGGCGGCAGCCCGCAAACGCTGAAAGGCATGTTTTTGGCGCTGCTGGGGGCATGGATGGCTGCAGGGTATATGTTGATTGGCCGGAAAATTCGTGCGCAAACTGACAATTCCCAGTACACGCTGATTGTTTACGCGAGCGCTGCATTAATCCTCGTTTTTGCGTCTGTTTTTCGCGGTGAGAAGCTTTTTGGGTACTCTCCACGCGTATATATCGTTTTTCTGGCTATGGCGCTCATCCCCCAGTTGCTCGGGCACTCGGTTTTGAACTATGCCTTGAAATTCCTCCCTGCCACGCTGATTTCGATGGCGCTTCTGGGCGAACCGATTGGATCGACCATTCTGGCAGTCCTTTTCTTAAAAGAAATACCGTCAACGATGGAAATCATTGGCGGTATCCTGATTTTAATAGGTATTACGGTCTCGGTGCTGCCTTCAAAACCCGCTAATGCGGCTTAACCACACCGTTGAGCTCGGCATTCAGCTTGGCGGTGTAGCGTTCTTTTTCCGGCGCGGATAGGCGGCTGTAAAGTAAGTTTATTTCCCACAGGCGCTGCTTTAAGGGCTCGGTCAGTGCGTTGGGCAGCATCCGCCAGGACCAGTTTCCGCTCTGTGAGCCCGGCAGATTCATGCGAGCTTCGGCGCCCAGGGAAAGCAAGTCTTGCATTGGCGCGACTACGTACCGCGCGACGGACTGCCAGATAGCCCGGATCATGGACCAGGAGATATCCTCACCGGAAACGTTCAGATAGCGGCGGCAAAAATCCTGTTCGCGCGCGGAAGCCTGCGTGTACCAACCTTTCGCGGTGTTGTTATCGTGCGAACCGGTGTACGCGAAACAGTTCACGGGGTAGTGGTGCGGCAGAAAGTCGTCTTCGGGGTCCCCGGTAAAGGCAAACTGCAGGATTTTCATGCCTGGCAGCTCGAATTTGTCGCGCATTTCTTCCACATCCGGGGTGATAACGCCCAGGTCTTCAGCAATGATGGGCAAATTCGGGAAAGAGCGCTGCAGCTCCTCAAACAGCTCAATTCCGGGTCCCTTTTCCCAATGCCCCTCGCGGGCGGTGAGATTGCCAAAGGGCACATTCCAGGCCGCTGCAAAGCCCCGGAAGTGGTCCAGCCGGATCCGGTCGACCAGACCCAGGACGGATGCCATGCGGTCTTTCCACCATTGATAGCCGCTGGCTTTGTGTACCGGCCAATCGTAGAGGGGATTACCCCACAGCTGACCGTCAGCAGAAAAATAATCCGGCGGGACGCCCGCGACGACGGTGGGATTAAGCTCGGCATCCAGCAGGAAAAGCTTCGGGTCCGCCCAAACGTCAGCGCTGTCCTGCGCGATGACAAAGGGGATGTCGCCGATAATCTGGATTCCTTGTTCGTGGGCGTACTGGCGCAGCGCTTTCCATTGGCGGAAGAAGAGGAACTGGCTGAACTGATGCTTTTCGATCCGGGAAGAATGCTCGTAGGCAAACTTTGCCAGCGCTGCCTCTTCGCGGAATTTCAAAGCTCTGGGCCAGGCGTTCCACGGCTCGCCATTCTGACTTTCTTTAATTGCCATAAAGAGGCTGTAATCTTCCAGCCAGGCCCGGTTTTCGGCGCGGAAGCTCTCAAAGTCATCCACCAAATGCGAAGGCCTGGTGAGCAGCTGAAAATTCTGATAAGTCCGGTCGAGAATGGTGTTTTTCCAAATGATGGCGGGGCCGAAATCAACCCGTTCGAGCGGGAACCTGGGACGGTCCCTCAGGTCCTCCAGCGACAGCAATCCGTCCTCCAGCAGCAGGAGCGGGCTTACAAGAAAGGGGTTGCCGGCGAACGCTGAAAAACACTGGTAGGGAGAGTCCCCATATCCGGTCGGTCCAAGCGGCAGAATCTGCCACATCTGGCAGCCGCTGCCTTTGAGGAAGTCAACCCAACGATAAGCTTCGGGGCCCAAATCGCCGATGCCGTCCGGTCCCGGAAAGCTGGTAGGGTGGAGAAGCACGCCAGAAAAACGAGTAGTCTGCATACCATTACCTCTTTGTCAGTTCCTGATATATTTGCCAGTAATTCTGAGCGGAGGAATTCCAGGAGAAATTATTCCGCATTGCATTCCCAATGAGCTGCGCCCAGGCCGGCTTATCGTGGAAAACCATAATTGCCGAGTTTAGCGAGTTTACCAAGCCCTCGTAGGTTTTTTCGGTGAACAAGAAACCGGTTGCCCTTGACGGGTCTTTGTGGAAGTCGATAATGCTGTCTTGCAGGCCGCCGGTGGCGCGCGCAACCGGAATATTCCCGTAGCGCATCGCAATCATTTGTGAGAGTCCACAGGGCTCGTACAGGGACGGCATCAGGAAGAGGTCCCCGGCTGCGTATAGTTTATGCGCCGCGGCCTCATCATGTCTCAGCAGACTGACAACCTTCGCGGGAAATTGGCGCATCAGGTCGGCAGCTCTGGCTTCCAGGTCAGGAGCGCCGGTACCCAGAAGCACCATCTGCCAGGATTTCCGCACATTCCCGGGAATCGCGTCGAGAATCGTTCCAATTCCTTTTTGGTAATCAAAGCGGCTGACCACGGTGAGCAGGGGGATTTCCGGATTGACTTCCAGCTTCAGTTCACGCTGTAAGGCAGCTTTATTTTGGGCTTTCCCGCTCAGGTCGGAAAGATTGTAACGAAACGGGATAAACGGGTCGACAGATGGGTCCCAAACCTTGGTGTCAATACCGTTCAAAATCCCCGTGAGTTTCCGATTGTTTTTCTGCAGATATTCGTGCAGCCCGCAGCCAAATTCGAGTGTCTGGATTTCGTGGGCATAACTCGGCGAAACGGTCACAACACGGTCCGCCGCGGATATGCCAAGCGGCAAAGGGGTGAGCAGAGCCCAGTCCGGCAGGTCAGGATCAGTCCCTGCAGGGAAACCGAGCTCAGTCATCGCGGATTCCGAGCCGTACCCATTGAACGGCAGGTTGTGAATGGTCAGCAGACTCCTGGTATCAGCCAGGAACGGGTCGTCCTGATACAGGGTTTTTAGGGCGGTAACAGCCAGGGCGGTATGCCAGTCGTTCGCGTGAAGAATATGAGGCTGCCAATGCAGAAAGCGCGCGGCTTCCAACAGGGCGATGGAAAAAGCAGCATATTTTCGACCGTCCAGCGCTGGGTCCCCATGGTAAATCGGGGAATTGTGGTTGAATAATTCGCTATCCAGCAGGTAAACCGGAATACCCTGCAACGCTGTCACGTACAGCTCTACTGGGAATGAACCAGCCTGATAGGGTACCTCAAACGTACCCAGGGCGCCGAGCGGCGGGTTTTTTTGCCTGATTTCGGCATGGAAGGGTAAAAAAACACGGATATCCAGCGCGCTGGAGGATGCTTCCTTTAAAGCTGCGGGCAGCGCCCCGGCAACGTCGCCCAATCCCCCGACTTTAGCCAAAGGGGAGGCTTCGGCGCTGGCAAACAGGACCCGGATGCTTGGCTGCGCGCTCATCGCGAACCTAAAGTTCTTCTACCAGATGGATGTAATCTTTGGTGACCAGCGGGAGGGAACCCAGGCCCAGGGTTTTCAACAGTTCGCGCATGAGCAGTGTCTTGTTCTGCGCGTCCTGCCGGCTCCAGGTGCGGCTCTTAATCTCCACAAATTTGCCAAGCTTTGGTTCGGTAATCTTATCCAGGTTAATAAAAAACTCCGTGTCGCGGAATTTCACCAGATATCTCAGGCGGTTTTTCTCAATCTCGACCAGCTCGCTGGGTTTAAAGTACTCGTTATAGAAGCGCAGGCTGTGCACCGCGGGAGCAAGGTAACGCGAACGCGAGAGCATAATCTTTTCGTTAGCAAAAGGTCCATCGTGTACGTTCTGCAGTGCGCTCTCAGGCTCGCCAAGCAGTGTCAGGCGAGAACGCACGCTGGTGATCTCACCATTCTTTCCGATAAACTCATCTTCCCGATAGCGCAGTCTTCCTTGCGAAGCATCTTCAAAAGTGAAGTACGAGTCGTATTCGTGGTAGTGGCGGGTACGCACAATCTGAATTTCCGGGCTTTCGAGCGCGGCCAGAATCGGTTCCAGGTTTTCGACCCGGACTTTTGCCTGAACTTCAAAGCTTTCTTCCTCCGCCGCGCCGCCGATGGCAATCAGCTTGGAGAGCACGGATTCTTCACGGTTCTTCAGGAAGCGGTCGATATCCTCGGCAACGAGACGAGCCTGGCGGATTAACTCCTTTTCGTCCAATGTCAGGGGCTCGCGCTCACGCATCAGCCAACGTCCATCGACCATCACATCGGTTATATCCGTGGATTTGGCGGCGTAGATAATTTGCGCATAGATATTTTCAGAATCCCGACGAAAACGCGGCTGGTTGTGCAAAGGGGAAATATCCAGCAAAATCAGGTCAGCGCGTTTCCCCTTTTCAAGGCTGCCGGTGATATCCGCGATGTGCAGCGCTTTCGCGCCAATGGATGTAGCCATAGCCAAAGCCTGCCGCGCTGGCAGCGCAGTAGGGTCGCCAGCCACGGTCTTGGCGACGAAGCTCGCCAGCCGAATCTCGTCAATCATGTCCAGGTCGTTGTTGGAAGCTGTGCCGTCTGTACCAATGCCGACGTTCGCGTTTAGCTCCAGCATGCGCGCGATAGGGGCAAATCCGGAAGCAAGCTTTAGATTGGAGGAGGGATTGTGGGCGCTGCC
>DAONFX010000083.1:0-7842 GCA_035403825.1 Anaerolineaceae bacterium | reverse complement strand
GTTGAGAAGGTTTCAACGCCGTACAAGTTGCGGCGTTGAGTTTTCAACCAGGAGAGATGTTATGGCACAAATTGAAACGAAACCAAATTTCTTTCAGAAGATTAAACGCTTCTGGCGTGAGACTGTCGGCGAGCTGCGGAAGGTGACCTGGCCTACCCCCCAGGAAGCCTGGGCGCTGACCAAACTCGTTTTAGTTGTGACCCTTATCATGGCTGCCTTGCTGGGTTTTATGGATTTTGTGTTCAGTCAGCTCATCAAACTGCTGGTAGCAGGATAAAACGTTGCAGGAAAGCCCACGAGGGCTGTGGATATGGATAACGCAGAAATGGAAGACAAGAAGCCAATCGAAGGCTTGCCCGCTGAAGAGCAGACCGCGACCCCTGATGAAGGGGCTTCTGCGCGTCCCGCTGAGGGTGCTTCCGGCGCGGGAAAACCCGCTGCAAGCGGCCAGGATGACGCGCGCCAGTGGTTCGTAGTCCACTGCTATTCCGGCTATGAGAATAAGGTGCGCAAAAACCTGGAACAGCGCATCGAGACCATGAACATGAAGGACAAAATCTTCGACGTGGTCATCCCCACGCAGGAAGAGATCGAAGTCCGCGACGGCAAGCGCCGCACGGTGGAGCGCCACGTCTTCCCCGGGTACGTCCTGGTGAATATGATCCTGGAAGAAGAATCCTGGTTTGTGGTGCGCAACACTCCCGGCGTCACCGGCTTTGTGGGCATGGGCGACGAACCCACCCCCTTGCGCCCGGAAGAGGTCGCGCAGATTTTGCGCCGCATGGAAGACGAATCGCCCACCTATAAGGTCACTTATCACGCCGGGGACCGGGTGCGCATCGTGGATGGGCCCTTCAACGATTTCCGTGGAACGGTGGCGGAAGTGAATATGGAACGCTCGAAGATTCGCGTCATGGTGAACTTCTTCGGGCGCGAAACCCCTGTGGAATTGGATTTCCTGCAGGTAGAAAAGGCATAAACCGGACTCCGTCCGGAATTTCGTGGGAGGGACCGCGTGCCGGCCCGTCAGCACCACAGAGGAGAATTGTTGTGGCAAAAAAGGTAAAAGCAGTAATCAGGCTCCAGATCACGGCAGGAAAGGCTAACCCCGCTCCGCCTATCGGCCCCGCGTTGGCCCCGCACGGCGTCAATATCATGGCGTTCTGCAAGGAATACAACGCGCGCACGTCCAACCGCACCGGCGAAATTGTGCCGGCGGAAATCACTGTATTCATGGACGGTTCGTTCAAGTTCGAACTGAAGTCCTCACCAGCCCCCGTGCTGCTCAAGAAAGCCGCCGGCATCACCAAGGGTTCCGCCACCCCGCACACCGCGAAGGTCGGCAGCGTCACCCGCGCGCAGCTGCGCGAAATTGCCGAAGCCAAGTTCAAGGACATGAACGCCGTCGATATCGAAGGCGCCATGCGGCAGCTTGAAGGCACCGCCCGCAATATGGGCATCACTGTCGTCGAAAAATAACCAGAGTGAACGTGGGAGGGTTCCAACGAACCCGCCAGCACCACGGAGGAGTAAGCATGCCTAAACACGGCAAAAAATTTGAGAACGCATTAAAGAATATCGACCTGGAAAAGACCTACGAGCCGAAGGAAGCCCTGAAGCTGGTCAAGGAAAACAGCTTTGCCAGGTTTGATGAGACGGTGGAAATCCACCTGCGCACGGGTCTGGACCCCCGCCAGGCCGATCAGCAGATCCGCGACGTAGTCGTTCTGCCGAACGGTCTCGGGAAAACCATCCGGGTTTTGGTCTTCGCCCAGGGTGAAGCTGCCAACGCAGCCCGCGCAGCCGGAGCGGATTTCGTCGCCGAAACCGATGAGGAAATCAACCGCGTCGCCCAGGGTTACACCGACTTCGATGTGGCTGTGGGTACGATGGATATGATGGGCAAAGTTGGCCGTCTTGGCCGCGTGCTCGGTCCTCGCAACCTGATGCCGAACCCGAAAGCTGGCACGGTTGTGCAGCCCGCTGATATCGCCGGCGCTATCAAGAACGCCAAGGCCGGCCGCGTGGAATTCCGCCTGGATAAGACCGCGAATATCCACGTCCCGCTCGGCAAGGTTTCTTTCAGCGTGGAAGCTCTGGAAGAAAACATGACCGCCCTGATGAGCGCAGTGCGCAAAGCGCGCCCATCCGGCGCGAAAGGTTTGTTCGTTCGTAAGGTTACCCTGTCTTCGACCATGGGCCCCGGCGTGAAGGTGGACCCGAACACCGCCATGGCGATGGAGAGCGCAAAGCTTTAGCAGCTTTCCCCGGGTTGTGGTATACTGACCGGGTAAAACAACTGAATAGTTTGCTTCACTGAAGAAAGCTGGTGCCGTTACGGCTTAATTTCCCGCCGAGGTGGAGATTGGATACTGAACGTTCGTACATCACGAGAGTATTTGAATCTCTTTCCGCGGGAAAAACGGAAAGAGATTTTTATTTTCACCGAAAGGAGGTGAAACAACATTGGCGTTTTCTAAACAGCAAAAAGAAAAGATTGTAGAGGATTACCGTACCTGGTTGGATAAAAGCAAGGCCGTTTTCGTGCTTTCCTATTCCAAAATGCGTATGCCCGAGGTGAACACTGCCCGCGCTAAGCTGCGCGAGGCGGATGGTCAACTGCATGTGGTCAAGAACCGTTTGTTCAAACGCGTACTGGATGAACGCGGTTATCAGTATGATGCGAAGTTTTGGGAAGGCAACAACGTGGTCGTCTTCGCATTCGAAGATGCTCCCTCCGTCGCCAAGGCACTTGCCGAAGTTACCAAAGGCAATGAGGTGCTGGCTGTGCGCGGCGGCTACCTGGATAAGGCTGCCCTCTCTGTCAAACAGGTTACTTCGTTGGCAGACCTGCCGACCCTGCCTGTGATGCGCGCGATGCTGCTGGGTACTCTGCTTGCGCCTGCAGGCAAACTCGTCCGCACTATCGCCGAGCCCGCCCGCGGTCTCGCTGCGGTAATCAAAGCCAATTCGGAAAAGCAGCCCACGGCTGCCTGACGTTTGAACATTCGACCCTAACGGGATATCGATTAGAAGAATTAACTTAATGATAGGAGTATATTGAAATGGCTGAATTAGCTAAACTCGTAGAGGAACTGAGCCAACTTTCCGTGTTGGAAGCCTCTGAACTGGTCAAGTTGTTGGAAGAAAAATGGGGCGTTTCCGCCGCCGCGCCAGTGGCCGCTGCCGCCGCCGGCCCTGCCGCCGCTGCTGTTGAAGAAGAAGTCGAAGAAAAGACTGAATTCACTGTTGTGATCAAGAGCGCCGGCGCAAAGAAGATCGAAGTTATCAAGGTCATCCGCCAGCTCACCAGCCTGGGCCTGGTCGAAGCCAAAACCCTGGCCGAGACCCCCGATGCCAAAGTGCTCGAAGCCGTCAGCAAGGAAGTTGCGAACGACGCCAAGGCCAAGCTCGAAGCGGCTGGCGCCGAAGTCGTCCTGCTCTAATTCCCGCGCAGACAACAAAGGAGCCGTCCCAAAAGTCGGGCAGCCCCTTTGGTTTTCCCACTCCGCGCCTGTTTATTTGCGCTCTCGAAACGGCGCCGAAATCAGGCGGGACCTCTCACTTGGGCTGTCCAAAAAGAAAAACCCTTTCTCTTTGGACAGCCTTTTTTGTTAAGCGCTTTCAGGTTCAGGCGTTTGCAAGCTGGCGGATGACCAGCACCACTTTGCCCTGCACTTCCACGATGCTGGGGTCGTCGATGATGATGGGCTGCATGGAAGGGTTGGCTGGCTGCAGCCGGACGCGCCCGTTTTCCTGGTAGAAATACTTGAGGGTGGTCTCGTCGCGGTCCGCCAGCCAGATGGCAACCATCTCGCCGTTGCGGGCCTGATCGACCTTTTTCATCACGACAATGTCGCCGTCGTTGACCATGGCGTCGATCATCGAGTCCCCGTGCACGCGCAGCGCGTAGAGCTGGTCCAGCGGGTCGGCAGCGGGCAGCAGGCTGCGCGCGATGTCGATGCCGGAGTCCGGGTCGTAATAGGAGAAATCGGAAGGGGGCACGGGCATTGGTTCGCCAGCCACAATGTTGCCGACCAGCGGGATGGTGACGAGCTGCTCGAGCGCCTGCGCGGTATTTCTGGCGTTTTGCAGCAGGCTGCCGGTGGCGTTTTTGATGAGGTTAATGCCGCGTGAGACGTTGCTTTGGCGGGCGATGTAGCCCATCTCCTCCAATTGGCTCAGGTAGTACTTGACCACTGAAGTGGAGCTGATCTGGGTGTGATCGCCAATCTCCCGGATAGAGGGGGGGTAGCCTTTATCCTGCTGGTATTCCTCGATAAAAGCGAGGATTTTTTTATGTCTTGGGCTTAAACCGCTTTTTCGTCGCGCCATTTCGTCTCGCTTTCTCCGCTCTTGTTGGGGGAGCGGTCTGAGAATGATAATAACAGAACAAATGTTCGCTGTCAAGGGTTTGGACGAGCGCAGTTGGTGCCTGCCAACCCGACAATTGCCGGTGATTTATCACCGCAATTTGGCTGATGAAGGCCGCCTTTGGGTGACTTCAGCTTATCATAGGGGCGAAGCATCCTGAGAGGATAATTCCCCTCCATCGCAGGATTTGCCGAAGATGCTTCGCCCCTGCGCCCGATGCCTGCTGATGGTCCGGTTTTCGTCGAATCAAGAGAGCCCTTAAAACCCGCCGGAAACGCAAACGGCTTTGGCGTATAATATTGCCTTGGTCAACCCGATTTTCAGGAAAGGTGGAAAGCCGCGTGTTCAAGCAGTTCTTTCAAAAAATCGAATTCACCCCGCGCGCCCTGCGCGATTATCTGCTCATCCTGCTCGGCGCCTTGGTCCAGGCGCTCAGCCTGCGCCTGTTTCTGGTTCCGGCCAGCCTGGTCAGCGGCGGCCTCAGCGGCGCCGGTCAGCTGTTGTATTACACGCTCGGCTGGCCGATTGGTCTGGTGGTGCTGCTGGGCAACCTGCCGCTCTTTTTCCTCGGTTGGCGCTACCTGGGCGGCCCGCGCTTTGCCTCCCGCACCATCCTGGCCATCGTCAGCTTCTCCGTCTTCACGGACCTGCTCATCTACCTGACCGGTAATTCCGCCCTGACCGACGACCCGGTGCTCAACACGGTCTTTGGCGGCCTGCTGCTCGGCCTCGGGCTGGGCATTGTCTACCTCGGAAAGGGCACCAGCGGCGGGACGGACATCCTGGGCAGGATTCTGAACCGGCGCCTGGGCATCTCCATCTCCATGGCGTATATGATTACCGACTCGCTGGTGGTTCTGCTGGCGGGCTTTGTCTTCGGCTGGGAAAAAGCGCTCTACGGCTTGATGATGATTTACCTCTCCGGCGTGGCCGCGGACCTGGCTTCGGAAGGCGCCAACATCACCAAAGCCGGCTTCATCATCACGCTCAAGCCCGACGCGGTCATCTCTGCCATTCATGCGGAGCTTGAGCGCGGGGTCACGATGATTCCGGTGGTCGGCGGTTATACCCGCCAGGAACGCTCCATGCTCTATTGCGTGGTGACCGCCGCGGAGGTGATGCGCCTGAAAACCATCGTTCACGAGGCGGACCCCGACGCGTTTATGGTCATCGGGCAGGTGAGCGAGGCGCTGGGCGAAGGGTTTAAGCCCCTCCTGGAAAGCTGAACCCGCTCTTTCCCTGAGAAACGGCAGGGGTTCTCCAAAAGGGATTGGACAGCCTTTCCCGGTTTATTCGACGAGGGCAAGCAGAGAAAACCCGCCGCGCCCGCATTCACGCCGCAGGGCATCCACCAACAATATCTGCCGGCGCCCGCCTGTTCAGGCTGGCGCTTTTTCGTCTATTCCTTCTCTGGCGGCTTTGGCGCGGGTTCTTGCGGCAGGATGATGGGCTCCGGATGCCATTTTTCTTTGCCCGGCTCGAGAGCCCCAGGCTTGAGCAGCAGCCCAAGCGCGAAGAGCGTAAAAAACAGCCCGCCAAGGATTCCGGTGGGCGCCGGCCCCAGCAGCACGGAAGGCGCGCCTTTGACCGCGACCAAACCCAGCCCGGCAATGCCGTTGAGGGCCCCATGCGCGATGACAGCCGGCCACACGCTGCCTTCCTTAAGCGTCAGCCAGCCCAACAGCGTGCCGACCGCGGCGCAAAAGAGGACCATCGCCAGCATACCCAGCCAGGGGCGGCCCGGGTAGTCCAGGCCGTAATTATGCCCCATCGCGATGACCGGCGCGTGCCACAGGCCCCAGATCACGCCGGTGATCAGCGCCGCCTTGCGCTCGCCCAACGGAAGCAGTTTGGGCAGCAGGTAAGCGCGCCACCCGAACTCTTCCCCGAAGCAAAAGAGCGCGTTCAGGATAGGCGCGAGCAGCAGCGCCTGGAGGGTGTTCAGCAGCAGATAAGTCCAGGCTGAGACGTTCTGGTCCGGCGCGGCAGCGGAAAGCACAGCCCGCAAAGATTCCAGCTCGCGGTCGAAGTTGGAAGGGAAAAGCAGGAAGAACAGCGCGGCGCCCAGGACGGTGAGGACAGCCGGCAGCGCCCAGGCCAGCAGCCAGTTGCGCCAGGGGTTCGCGAAGCGGGCGGGCTTGAGCCACAGGTCAGCCTTGCCTTCGCGCGTGAGCAGGCGCGTGAGCAGGTTCGCCAGAGCGGGCGCCATCATCACGCCGCCGGCCAGGAGCGCGGCTGCCAAGGTCAGGTTCAGTTCGGGGATGAGCACGGGGCTTTGCGCCAGGCCGCCCTGCAGATAGATGACCAGCGCAACCAGCCAGGCAAGCCCGAACGCCAGGGCGAGGAACAGGAACAGGCGTTTTTTGTTCGGTTTCTCGAGCAAAGTCAGATACCAGCTTTCCTGCGGTTGCAGTCCTTACACAGCATCTGGCAGTTCTCAGGCAGGGTCTTGCCGCCCAGGTGCCAGGGGGTGATATGGTCCCCTTCCATCTCTTCGAATTCAAAGCGCTGACCGCAGCTGCGGCAAATCCCGTTTTGCCTTTCATAAGCTGCCCGCTTTTGGCTTTCGGAAAAAGAGCGGATACTCAATGTCTTCTGATTGCGGCTCAACACATAGGCATAGATGCCGCGCTTGTTGGTAACATCATCATCCATCATCAAACTTTGAATTTCCTGCTCCAATTTGCCCGTGTCAAGGAGCGCATCCTTATAGGCGTCATACAGACCGCCCCAATCCAAGCCTTTCATTTCCCTGCGGTAGACCGGGAAAGTGAGCTCCACCCAGTCAATCACATTGCGGAAGTAGGTCCACAATTCATTGGCGTTGGGGTCGTGCTGGTGCGCGCCCATATAGGCTTCGATATTCCCCTTGGAAATCCAATCCAGCGCGGTCTCCAGAATTTCCTGGCGGATAGGCGAGCCGTTCACGTATCGGTTCGCCAGCCCGTATGCCGCGCAGCCGCTCTTGCTGAAGATGGATTTGGCGTGCGTGAGCCAGGGGCCGGTGTAGACGGCGTTGCGCATTTCCTGCTCGGTCAGCTTCAGCCCGGCGATGTTGATGACGCGGAACCAGTCCAGCCGTTCTTTCTCATCCCCCTCGCAGATGTAAATCATCAGCGCGTAGTTGAGGATTTGTTCCTTCTCCGGCGGGGTCAGGTTGTGGAAGGCCCGGTTTTCGATAGAGAAGTCGTTGTTGACGTATTGGCAGAAGCTGATGGTGCGCTGCTGCCCATCCAGCATTTCGAAGCTGCCGTCGGCGTTGCGCATCCAGTACATCACGTTCAAGGGGAAGCCTTTGCGGATGGTCTCCAAGACGGCGTCGCGCTTGGCGGCGTCGTAAATGTACTCGCGCTGGTATTTGGGGCGGATATTGAGCCTGCCGCCGTAGCCGACCACGCCCTCTTCGGCGTTATCCACGTAGCTCTGGGTCACCTCGCGGATGCTGATTTCGTGCAGTTCGATTTTCAT
>DAONFX010000082.1:0-7885 GCA_035403825.1 Anaerolineaceae bacterium | reverse complement strand
CTCGCATTTCAACAGAACAATTCTACCCTTCGTTCAGAATGACCAAAACATTGACACAACAAGCGCAGCCCGTCAATACCCACAGGACGCGCAGACTTTCTCTACTCCCCACTGCAAATCGCTTCGCTGGCTTCCACAATTCCCATCACGGTCGGGTTACTTGCGTACAGCGCGCGCACTTCCGCCAGAACTTCGAGCGCCTTCTCGCATTTGTCATCACCCGGGCGGTGCAAACCGGCCAGCACAGAGCCGTAGATATAATAATATGTGACGGTCGTATCCGAAAGCGGCAGTCCCTCAATCACAATCTGCTCAGCCTCCGGGTCCTCGCATTCGCGCGCCTCACAGCTGGTCGCGGCGTCGCAGCCTCGCACCGCGCATTGCAGCAGCGGAATGGAACCTTCGTAGTTGCGCGCGCGGTAATAGATGACCCCCACCTGCCCATAGGTATCAGCATTGTACGGGCTCAGGGTCAGCGCCTTGTACGCATTGCGCGAAGCAACCATCGCCTCACCCATACGTACATAAGTGTTGGCAATCAGCATATACGGAATGGGGTCCTTGATGCCCAGCTGCTCGTTCAGGCTGGCAGCCCGGTCAAAATATTCCAGGGCAACGTCGTACTGCTCGAGGTGGCGGTACAGTCTGCCCACGGAATTGTATAGAAAGGTCAGGTTGGGATAGATTTCGATGGCCTTCTGGTACTCCCCAATCGCGAGGTTATATTCTCCGAGCACCTCGTACAGGTACGCTTGAATGCGGTGCACGTCCATATACTGCTCGCCATTTTCCATTGCCTGCGCCATGTACTCCCGCGCCTGCACCCACTTATACTGGTCTGTCAGGATTTCCGCGTAGTACGCCATTGCCAGCGTGTTTTTGCTGTCCATCTGCAGCGCCATCAACGCCTCGGACTCCGCTTCGTTCTGCAGGTTCTGGGAATTCTCGCCTGCCAATGTCGGATTGGCATTCCAATTGAGCACAAAGGCGCGCGTGGCAAGCACATCCGGGTTATTCGGCTCAATTGCCTTGGCCTGGTCGATCACCGCCAGCGCTTCCGCCAGCCTGGTGCGCCGGTCGGCGTCGGTGGTTAGTGTGTTGGATGAGTACACCTGGATTTTGGCCAATTCCACCAACAGGGCTGTATTGGTCGGGTCCATCAGCACCGCCTGATTGAAGGAGGATATCGCCTTCTCCAGGTTGCCTGCCAGGAAATGAGTATTGCCTTCCACCATGTAAGAATTCACGGTGCGTGTGGGCGTGGGCGTGGGGACGAATGGCGGCCAGATGGCGCCTTGCGCATAACTGCGCAGCACCGCCACCAGAACCACAATCACTAAAATCAACAGCATAATCCGGTACGGATTAGACTGATTCTTTGGATTTCGAAACAGGTTTTGCCGTTCTTTGATGTACATAGCTAAGGCGTGGGCGTGCTGGTCGGCGCCAGCGTTCCCTGCGGAGTCGGGGAAGGACCGGTTACCGGCGTTGCCGTTGGGGCAGGTGTGGCAGTAGGCGGGTTAATCAGGTTCTGCTGACAGATCCGAATCATCTCGTTGGCGTTAAACACACCGTCCGGGTCGTCTGGAACGGTCTGGAGCATCCCGTTCGCAACGGCGACTGCTTCGCTGCAGCGGTTAATCCGCGCCAATGAGAGCCCGTAGCGGCTGTAAGTTTCGATGACAAAGGTGGAATAATCCAGCGGCAGCCCCTGAATCACCGCACCGCTCTCGGTGGTGCCGCCTCGGACTGCTTTTTCCAGGTAGAGTACCGCCTGATTATAAGAGCCGCTGCGGTAATACATCGTGCCGACGTTCGCGTACAGGTAGGCCTCCGTGGGGCCGTCCTTCAGCGCTTGTTCGCCGTACTGAATTGCTTTGGCCCATTCACCCAGGCTTCCGTACACCCGCGAAATGAAGTAGTTCGGCAAAGGGTCGGTCGGATTGAGGGAATAAGCTTTGGTAAACTCGAAAACGGCTTCGTCATACTTGCCCAGGGTCATGTAATTGCGCCCCAGGGCAAGGTGCAGTTGGGCGATGTTGGCGTTCAATTGAACGGCAACCTCATACTGCTCCACAGCTTCCGAATAGTTGCTGGTGATTTCCAGCACATAGCCGCGCGCCCAGCGGGCTTCCAGCAGGTTTGCGTCCAATGCCAGCGCGGTGCGGGATTCCTCGATGGCCAGGTCGACGGTATTCAGTTCGTTCGCGCCGAGTTCCACCCGCAGCGCCAGCAAGTAGGCGTAGATGGCGTGGCCGATGGCGTTGTTCGGGTCCAGCTGAATAGCCGTCTGGGCATCGCGTTCGCCTTCCAGGTACTGCTGCTGCAGCCCTTTTGCCCAACCCAACAGCGCGAACGCGTCGGCGCTGCTCTTGTTCAGCAGGATGGCGTTTTCCGCGTTGACCTGCGCCTGGGCATAATCGCCGGAGTAAATCTGGAGACGGGCTATTTTCAGGTAATTATCAATATTCTTCGGGTTGGCATTAATGGCAGCCTGATAGGTCTCAATCGCGGACAGGAATTTTCCTTCCACAGCCAGCGCGTCAGCTTCAATTTCAAAGGAAACCGGGTCGCGCGTTTCGGTCGGGGTCGGCACAAAAGGCGGGTTGATATCGGGCGCGACAACCACGTTAAAGTAGACTAAAAAGGCAATCCCAGCCGTTAACAGGATGATAAGGAATGGGTTGCCGCGCCGGCGCTTCTTGCGCAAGGAAAGATTACTTCCTCTTAAATACATGGGTGCATAATAACATGAATTCTTAAAGGCCGTCGGGCAAGTTGATACGGGCAGCCGCACTGCCTCCTGCTCCGGTATACCTGGGACGGCAGTGTTTTCCCTTCCACGCGCAAGGCGAAAGACCTGGAAAAAAACCGCTGATCCCCGCAGCGATTGACAGCAGCGCAGCGGACGACACCACCCACGCCGCGATTCTGGAGGGCAAAGCCGAGCTGCTGCGTGAACCCCCGGAGTTTCTGCGCCGCCAGTTCACCTGGATTTATGCCCGCTATGTAGGGAAAGTGGGCGAGGCGAAATCCCAGGAATGGATCGACGACCCGGAAAATACGCTGATCAAGCTGGTCTCCAAGAAAGTTATCACCTGGCACTGGTAAAAGGCCTACTCAGCAAAAAAACTCAGGCATCCAAACTCCCTGGCCATAAAACGCTCGGGCGGCTCATCCACCCCACGTAAGGGCAGCGCACCCCCCATTTCGCAACTTCGGTGCGCGCCAGGCAAAGAAAAAGGCGCGGAATTTCTCCGCGCCATCATATTTCGATCTCACCGCGGCAAGCCGCGGACAGAAAACGAACTCAACCTTTGATATTCGCGAGCATGAATTCCCAATTGACCAGTTTCTCCAGCACGGCTTCCACATAGGCCTGGCGGCGGTTCTGGTAATCCAGGTAATAGGCGTGCTCCCAAACGTCCACGGTCAGAACGGGTTTCTTGCCTTCCACCCAGGGCAGCAGCGCGTTGCCGGTTTTATCGATACTCAGCTTGCTGCCGTCCCAAATCAACCAGGCCCAACCGCTGCCAAACTGACCGACGGCTGCTTCCGTGAACAGCTTCTTGAAGGCTTCCACGCTCTCGAAGCTGTCTTTCAGCAGCGCCGCGGCTTCGGCGGGCACGTCCAGGGCGCCGGCCGGGGCCAGGCTTTTCCAGTAAAAATTATGGTTCCAGATCTGAGCGGCATTGTTAAAAAGCCCGGTTTTGCCTTCCTTGTACGCTGCCAATACGATTTCTTCCAGGGTCTTGCCTTCCAGTTCAGTGCCGGCAATCAGACTGAGGGTCTTATCCACATAAGCCTTGTGGTGTTTTCCGTGGTGGAAGCTGAGCGTGTTCGCGGAGATAACCGGATCGAGGGCAGTTTCGGCAAAAGGAAGAGCAGGAAGTTCTACAGGGGTCTTGCTGGAAATTGAAAGTGTCATGTTTTCCTCTTTTCTTTTTTTGGTAAAAAGCCCAATCTTACGGGCTGTAAATCGGATGCCCGCGCAGTGGTCAGATAAATGCCCCCGCGCTTGTATATTATACCTGTAAGTGGGAATTGTTACTTTTCCGGAGTTACTTTTCCGGAGGGCAAAAGCGAAGAGCAAAGGAATCCTGCCCCGAAATAGCAAAATAGAAATTTCCCGGCTAGGAAACCATCATTCGATACCTCCAGGATTTTTCCAAAGGAATGCTCATACCCTGATATCCGAGGGATTTGCAGCCTACTCCACCCCAAACGAAAATTAACCTAAAATCCGGATGAACGATCGCCCGGGAAGGGTCAGGCTTAGGGCAAGCGTGAAACAGGATCGTAAGGAAGAAATAAGCCGGTTAGCCTCGAGGAAAATCCGTCCTGATGGCTTCATCCACTCCTTTGGATGTTTCTGTTTCGCCTCGACATTCCGAAGGGCAAAAGCTGCCGCATTTCACTTTTTGGGCCTGCAGAAGCGCGTTGGCACGAATATTGCTCTTTTTTTCCATCAGACCTGCGGCTCGCCTTGCCTGGGAGCAAAGAAAACTGAGAGAAGACCATCACATGACAGATACCCCGCGCATACACTCACGGATTACGCTTCGTCGGCGCTCGTTTGCTATCCAATTTGCGCCGCACCGGAATCATGTATACTTGAGGAACGCGTGATCAAGACCGGCTTGATCCCGCGCAATCGTATGGATAATTTTGAAGCCCAATCTTCGCCGAACAAAAAAAAGTTCTGGCAGTATCTGATTATTTTGGTCGTGCTCGGGCTGGCAGTCAACCTGCTGCTCCCGCAGATTTCGGACCTGACCCGCTCCTGGGAAGTCGTCAAAAAGATGACCTGGTGGGCGGTGGGCCTGGCATTTGTGGCGGTGGTATTCGAATATCTCAGCTACGGCTACTGCATTCATGCCATCGTCCATTTGCATGACAAGCAGCTTTCCACCCCCAAAGGCACACTGATTGTCATGGCTGCCACCAGCGTCGGGCTGGTTGCCGGGGGATGGTTTGCGGTAGCGGGCTCCATATTTGGCTCGGTACGGCGCGAAACTAACGACGGCACGACCGCAACGATGGCAGGGATTCTGCCCACCATGCTGTTGAATCTTTCGATTGAGGTTGTCGCGATCCTGGGCATCCTGTATCTGGCGATAATCGGCAAACTTACGAACTCGCAGCTCGTCCAGTACATCGTATTCCTGATCCTGCTCACAATTTCTACCTTTGGCTACCTGCTTGCGTTGGTCCTGCCCAAACAAACTTTCCGCATCATCAATGGCGTTCTCTGGCGTTGGAGCCGTATCCGCAAAAAACCTTATGACCCGCAGAAGACGCAGGACATGATTGATAACGTTATCCTTTCGTGGAAGGAATTGGCGCGCGGGAACTGGAAAAAACCTTTTTTGGGCGCTTTTGGTTACATCACATTCGACATGCTGGCAATGTTCCTGATTTTTCAGGCAGTGGGCTACGACATCCACCCCGGCGTGCTGCTCGCCAGCTACGGCATCCCGTACCTGTTGGCCAAGATTGCGTTCATCTTCCCCGGCGGTATTGGCGTCGTTGAGGCATCCATGGCTGCAATCCAGACCAGTCTGGGCGTTCCGAACGAAATCAGCGTGGTAGCTATCCTCGGCTATCGTTTGTTCTCCTTCTGGCTTCCCACCTTGCTCGGTTTCGGAGCCATGGGCTACCTCAGCCGTGCTAAAAAAACTTTCAAACAGCCCGCCGTGCAGAAATAGTCCGCGCCGACGGTCGTCACCGCCGGCATCAACGCACGCCCCTTGAGCGGTTTGGATGGAGTGCGATGGTGCGCCTTTACAAAGCATGCAGGGATGTCGGGCTGCAAGAGCTTTTCATCGGATTCTTGCCCTGCCCTTCTGACCGCAGCGAGGAATCTTTTTTTCAAAATAGGAATCGTTTTTCCAGCGTCCAGGATAGCAATCATTTCATTTTGGCGGGCAGGGTAATCGTCAGGAAGAATGCTTCAAGTCAATGAAATTCCAGTCAACCTGAACACAGGGAAGACCCTTGTTGTGAAAAAGAAGCTTTCTTGGCTGGGGCTCTGGGCTCATCAGGGTTTTAGATTGACAAAAGTCATCGGACAAGTTTTTCGCGGAGCAGGCCCTACAGGCAGACAGCGGAAACTTTCGGCTTTTTTGGAGGAAATATGCTGCAAAAGAAGAACATCGCCATCATCGGTCCCGGCGTGATGGGCAAAACCATCGCTTTGAGCCTGATCCAGACAGGTAATCTGCCGCCTGAGCAAATTCTCATGGCCGGCCCGAACCAGGACCGACTGAACCAACTGCAGGCCGAGCTCGGCGTACGCACGACGCTCAGCAACGCCGCAGCTGCCCGCGCAGCTGACGTGGTCATCCTGGCGGTCAAACCGCAGCGTCTGGACCAGGCCGCCAGCGCCCTGAAAGGTGCGTTAGAGCCCGGGAAACTGGTCATCTCCATCCTGGCTGGCGCGCCGCTTTCGGCACTGGAGCAGAAGCTGGGGACGCGCTGCCTGGTGCGCGCCATGCCCAACACCCCCGCCCGCATCGGCATGGGCATTACCGTATGGACAAAAACCGCGGAGGTGGACGAAGCCCAGCACGAAATTGCCGCGCAGATTATGCGCACCCTGGGCGAGGAAGTCTTCGTGGCGGATGAAGCCTACCTGGATATGGCCACCGCGCTTTCGGGCACCGGCCCGGCGTACGTGTTTCTGTTCATGGAAGCCATGATTGACGCGGGCGTGCATATGGGTTTCCCGCGGCGCATCGCTGAGCAGCTGGTGGTGCAGACGCTGCGCGGGAGCACCGAGTTTTACCTGCAGAGCCGCGGCCACCCCGCCCAACTGCGCGATGACGTTACCTCGCCCGGCGGCACTTCGGCCGAAGCGCTGTATTACCTGGAAAAAGCCGGCTTTCGCACGGCGATTTCGCGCGCCATCTGGGCGGCCTACCAGCGCGGGATTGAGCTGGGCAAAGGCATCAGCAAGCAGGGTCTGGAGAGCTAGCGCGGGAGGACCTCTGAGCCGGCCGTCCATCCGTTGGTAGGGCGGCTCGCGCTTACCAAGAAGCCGATTGGGTCTGGATAATGAAGTCCCGGGGTGCTCTAGACGCGACGGGTACTTTCAGTGAGCGGAGGGGCGAGGCATCCTGCGGCAGCGCCTTTGCTTCGCCAGACGCACACGCCCTGGATGAGTCGCGCGTATCCCAGGATTTTTCGCACGGGTCTCTTGAATGGAATTAACGGATGTTTGGAGACCTGACGGGAAAACTTCACGCGCGCGGTCTGGAGGCCGGCGCGATCTGGGTTTGGAGACCTGACGCTCAAGCCCCGCGCGCGGTCTGGAGGCCGGCGCGGCCAGAGGACATTATCCTGTTGCTCTTACACACACATTAACCCGCTGCTCTTACACTCATTCCAAAAAGTGTATACTTATTCATTGCGGCCCAATCATAGAACAAATGGTATAATTATCGGTCGGAGTGAGAACCTATGCCCTCAGATAACCTGCGCGTCATCGGCGCGCGCGAACACAACCTCAAAAATATCACCGTGGAAATCCCGCGCGACAAGCTGGTCGTCCTGACCGGCCTGTCCGGTTCCGGCAAATCCTCGCTGGCGTTCGACACGATCTTTGCCGAAGGTCAGCGCCGCTATGTGGAATCGCTCTCCGCTTACGCCCGCCAGTTCCTCGGGCAAATGGACAAACCCGACGTGGACGCCATCGAAGGCCTCTCTCCTGCCGTCTCCATCGACCAGAAGGGCACCTCGCACAACCCCCGCTCCACGGTCGGCACGGTCACGGAAATCTATGACTACCTGCGCCTGCTGTTCGCCCGCGTGGGCATTCCCCACTGCCCGGTCTGCGGCCGGCCGGTCCAGCGCCAATCCGCGCAGGAAATCGTGGATACCATCC